>NZ_CP159803.1:1500000-1765129 GCF_048085745.1 Candidatus Pseudothioglobus sp. Uisw_086
AACAAATTCATAGCCGGCACCAGGCTCTTGTGGCTCTATTCTTAGATAAACATGGCCATACTGACCACGACCACCAGATTGTTTTGCAAATTTATGTTCGTGCTCAACAAGCTTAGTAATTGTTTCACGATACGCTACTTGAGGGGCACCAACATTACACCCAACATCAAATTCACGCATCATACGATCAACAATAATATCCAAGTGAAGCTCGCCCATACCTGCAATAATTGTTTGTCCA
This sequence comes from Candidatus Pseudothioglobus sp. Uisw_086, assembly GCF_048085745.1. GTDB lineage: Bacteria > Pseudomonadota > Gammaproteobacteria > PS1 > Pseudothioglobaceae > Pseudothioglobus. Next base: position 1,500,242 of record NZ_CP159803.1, read on the forward strand.
GACTCTTCATCTGTAGAAACTCTAAAAGAAGGGTCTTCATTAGCTAGCTTTCCTAAAGCAATACCCATTTTTTCTTGGTCAACTTTAGTTTTAGGCTCAACTGCAACAGCAATTACTGGCTCAGGGAATTCCATTCTTTCAAGAATAATTTTATCTTTCATGTCACATAGGGTGTCACCAGTCGTAACATCTTTTAGGCCAATAGCTGCAGCAATATCTCCAGCTCTTACCTCTTTAATTTCTTCACGATCATTAGAGTGCATTTGCACAATTCGGCCGATACGCTCTTTCTTGCCTTTAGATGAGTTATATACAAAATCACCTGACTTCAAAACACCAGAGTAAACCCTAAAGAAAGTTAGGTTACCAACAAAAGGGTCTGTCGCAATTTTAAAAGCTAGAGCTGCAAAAGGCTCATCATCTTTAGGAGGCCTTACTCCTTCTGATTCAGCAGCATCATCTAATATTCCAGTAATAGCATCCACTTCTTCTGGAGAAGGCATATACATTACCATAGCGTCTAGAACAGCCTGGACACCTTTATTTTTAAACGCTGTACCACAGAACATTGGAATAATTTGATTTGCAATGGTTTGAAGACGGATACCTTCTTTAATTTCATCAGGATTCAATTCACCGTCATCAAGGTACTTCTCCATAAGTACTTCGTTAGCCTCTGCTGCAGATTCCATCATGAATTCACGTTTCTCATCTGCAAGATCTTGCAAATTAGCAGGAATATCTTTCACTTCATATGTTGCGCCTTGGTCTTCTTCATTCCAATAAATGGCTTTCATACGGATAAGATCAACTACGCCTTCAAAGGCATCTTCTGCACCAATAGCAATTTGCATCGGAACAGGGTTAGCACCTAATCTTGTTTTAATTTGGTCGCATACACGTAAAAAATCCGCGCCTGCTCGATCCATCTTGTTAACAAAGCCAATTCTAGGAACGTTATATTTATTTGCTTGTCTCCAAACTGTTTCAGATTGTGGTTCTACACCGCCCACAGCACAAAAAACGGCGCAAGCGCCGTCTAATACTTTTAGTGACCTTTCAACTTCAATCGTGAAATCAACGTGGCCTGGGGTATCAATAATATTAATTCGGTGATCTTCAAACTGACCATCCATTCCTTTCCAGAAACAAGTAGTTGCAGCTGAAGTAATTGTAATACCTCGCTCCTGCTCTTGCTCCATCCAGTCCATTGTTGCACTTCCATCATGGACTTCACCAATTTTGTGAGTACGTCCTGTATAAAGAAGTATGCGTTCAGTAGTCGTCGTCTTTCCAGCATCAATATGTGCCATGATACCAACGTTACGATAACGATTAATTGGAGTAATTCTTGCCATGATTGAGTCCTTAAATTACCAGCGGAAATGAGCAAATGCTTTATTAGCATCCGCCATTCTATGAGTGTCTTCTTTTTTCTTAAATGCAGTACCACGGTTTTGAACTGCATCTAGCACTTCGCCTGCCAACCTAAGCTTCATTCCTTTTTCACCACGCTTTCTTGATGCTTCGATAATCCATCGCATCGCCAAAGCAACTTTACGATCTGATCTTACTTCTACTGGAACCTGATATGTAGAACCACCAACACGGCGAGATTTGATTTCAACTGCTGGACCAATATTTTCAAGAGCTTTTTTAAATGTTTCAACTGGCTCCGCGTTTCCTTTAGATTCAATTGTATCTAGTGCATCATAGACAATCTTTTCAGCGACTGATTTTTTACCATCTAGCATTAAAATATTTACAAACTTAGCTAGCACAAGATCATGGTACTTAGGATCTGGCAATATTAATCTTTTTGGGGCGGCTCTTCTTCTCATATTAGTCTTCTCTTAATAAATTATGTTTTTGGTTTTTTTGTACCGTATTTTGATCTGCCTTGCATTCTTCCATCTACACCAGTTGTATCTAATGCTCCACGAACAGTGTGGTAACGTACACCAGGTAAATCTTTAACACGGCCACCACGAATAAGAATCACCGAGTGTTCTTGTAAGTTATGTCCTTCACCACCAATATAAGTTGTAACTTCAGCAGAATTAGTTAATCTAACGCGAGCAACTTTTCTTAAAGCAGAGTTAGGCTTCTTTGGTGTTGTTGTATAAACTCGAGTGCATACTCCACGTTTTTGCGGGCAGCTGTCCAGCGCTGGGACACCAGTTTTAACAATCTTCTTACTTCTTGGCTTTCTTACCAATTGGTTAATCGTTGACATAAAGGTTTATACTCCAATGTATATTTAATTTTTCGCCCACATAGCGGGGTCAATAAAGCGGGCAATTATACTTTGGTGCTGACTCGAATGTCAATGAATATTAGTCTTTTTTTACTATACTTTCAAAAAATGATGTGCAAGCTGAGTAAAGCATCTCAAAGACTTCATCAAACTTTCCCTCATAATAGGGGTCAGGAACACTAGCACCATAATGTTCTTTAGAATAATTTAACATTAATTCAATCTTTGAATGACTTTCTGAAGGTTGGATTGATTTCAATCTTGCGAGATTGTCAGAATCCATGGCAATAATGTAGTCATAATAATAAAAATCACTCTCATGAACGTGCCTTGCTCTCTGACTTGACAAATCAACGCCATGATTTATAGCGGCTTGTTGAGACCTTTGATCAGGTGAATTACCTATATGGTATGCGTGAGTCCCAGCCGAATCTATTTCAAAATGTTGAGATTTATTATTTTTTTCAACAATTGATCGAAAAGCACCCTCAGCAGTTGGAGAGCGACAAATATTACCCATACAAACAAACAGAACTTTGTTTTTTAATTCCACTGAAATAGCTCAGATAATATAAATGGTAAAAGTTTTCCCATCCCGAGATTATATTTCAATTTGTGCTTAGTTCAAATTTGATTTACAAGGTTAAAGTTAAGAGAGATCTCCCTTAATTTAAGATTAATACTTTTCTTTTTTGAAGTCGATAATTACATCATAAAAGGATGGATAAAAATTTTCATCAAGGACATACGCTTTAGTATTATTATCCCAAGACTTTATTTCATCAAATCCTCCTCTCAATTGAAGAGAATCCATACTTCCTGAGAACTTAATAGTCTTAGGCTCAACCATATGCCTAATTGGGTTGAACTCAAATGAGACATTTATGTTTCCTTCTTTATCAATTACACCTTCAAAAGTATCATAAGTGCTGATTGCACTCGTATCGAGGTATCGATATTTCCTTGCAACACTAATCTTCCCATCTTTAATTATGAATTGTGCGCTGCCGATATTTTGAATGCCTTTATCTGATTCGTTGGAAAGCAAGAAAGCATAAGATCCATCAAATGAATTAGCTGCCTCGCCAACTTTCTTGGCAGGCTCGATAGGCTTTAGAGCCTTTAGAGGCTTAATCTTGATAATCATGTCAAAATAATCATCAAACTTTCCTTTTATTTGAAGCTCATCCATACTTCCTGAGAATCCTACAAGTCTAGGACTACCCTTACCCTGAAGAGCATTAACTTCAAATGAGGCAATGATATTTCCTTCTGTATCAATATAACCCTTGAAAGTATTATAATATTTTGTTGAACTTGTATCGAGCCATCGAGGTTTTTTTGCAACACTAATCTTTCCATCTAGTATTTCTAATACACCTTTACCAATATCTTTATGACCTTCAGACGGATTAAATCGGCTCAATGTAAATGAATAAGAGCCATCCAAAACATTTGATACCTCCCCCCGTTGCTTTGCAACTCCTTTAGAGCAACTAATTAACCTTTTTGAAACTAGACTTTCAATAATTTCAGGAGGAGAAGGTTGGTCCATCCATTCACAAAGCTGATTATCTGTCCAGTCATCAAAAAGAGCTGCTACTGAGGGGTTACCTAGTCCAATAGATAGCAACAATAGGATGAGTAGCTTATTAATATGAGATATTAACTTCATAGGCTAATCAATTGCCTTTAGGTTAGGATTAATATTAAAGTCAACCTCTTCAACGGATGAACCTCTTCTTATTTCGTCATAATAAACAATTTGTATTGGTGTATCTAGATTATATTTTTGCTTATATTTAGTAACAAAACTTTGATAGATGCCGTATTTAAAAAATATAGATTCTGGCAAATGAAGTCCAGTTGGAGGCTGGTTGATATTAAATTTTATCTTTCCATTAACCCATAGGGACATATTGTTTTTTGCAAAGTCTAGACAGAATGAAATATCTGTCCACTTGCCTTTCATCTCATCCAGTGAAAGAAGTCGAAATTTTAAATCTGTTTGTTTTATGTCAGTTCTAGAGCCATGCAGATAAAGCCAATCAAAATCATAATATCCCTCTTGCGCATGAAACATAAGCACTCCTGGTTGTGATTTGAAACCTTCCATAAATCCTTTTGGACCTCCTTTTTGCTGAATTTGCCCTAGGGCTGTTGGTGAAGAATCCATAGTGACAAAACTATCATCTAACATAATACTAAAAGCCATACATTGTTTACCGACTGGAGGAAGAGGGGATGCGGTAAATTCAACTCTTTGTCTGTCATTCGCACAATCGTCCCAGTCTGTATATGAACCACAGTCACCATCACGGAGCTCAAAACGTTGATAGTGATTTCCTCTTCTTGATTTTGGTGAATCATTTAAATACTGAAAGTTATGACTACTCAGTCCGGTCATTGTATTGGAAAGCTGTTTCCAACCTGAATGATTTACAGGATTAATCTCTGTAATTAGACTATTACTTGGCGACGATTTTTGTTCGTTATTATTCTTACCACAGTTATAAACAAAGTATGTTCCGTCTGCAGAGATACTCCTAACTGGATCACTCCCATCTGGGCAAGACCCGGCATATGCTTGGATTGAGAAAAGGGTTAAGGTTAGAACTAGAAAGACTTTTTTCATGTACATATTATATTTCACTTTGAGCTCTTATTTATCTTTAAAAAATAATCTTTGGCAAAAGTACAAAAACCTCAAAATAAATACGCATTAAACAATTGTTCACATCAGTTTTATGATTAAGAAATAATTATATAACCCATACTTGTTAAATAATATTTATAATCTATCAATACACAACAAAGACCAATTCTACTATGCCTGTGGGTAAATCAATAATCGATATTGCTAAAGACGTCATTCAAACTGAAGCTGATTCTGTTTTAAAACTTATGGACAGAATTGATCAAAATTTTGGTGAGGTTTGCCAAATTCTTAAAAACTGTATGGGAAAAGTCGTTCTAATTGGGATGGGTAAATCAGGCCATATTGCCAAAAAAATCTCCTCCACCCTGTCATCAACAGGGACACCTGCTTTCTATTTACATCCAGCTGAGGCTGGTCATGGCGACCTTGGAATGATTAGTCATAATGATGTGGTTATCATGATTTCCTATTCCGGAGAATCAGATGAGATTATCTCATTACTCCCAGGAATCAAAAGAATGAATGTGCCTATTATCAGCATGACAGGAAATGCTAATTCTTTGATCGCCTCATCAAGTGATTTTCATTTAGATATAAGTGTCGATAATGAAGCATGCCCTAACAATTTAGCGCCAACCTCCAGCACTACCGCAACCTTGGTTATGGGTGATGCAATTGCTGTCTCGCTTATGTCCTTAAATAATTTCACATCAGATGATTTTGCCATGTCTCATCCTTCAGGCTCGCTAGGCAGGAGACTACTAACGCTTGTCTCCAGTATTATGAAATCAGGGGAAGATATACCAAAGGTCACTAAAGAGATGCTGCTTATTGATAGCCTTTTAGTGATGAGTGAAAAGGCACTTGGGATGGTCCTCATTGCTGAAAATGAAAAGCTCGTGGGAATATTTACTGATGGTGACTTAAGAAGGGCTTTAGAGTCTAATGTAGATTTTCAGAAATTAACCATTCAAGATGTCATGACCAAAGATTGCAAGTCCATTGAACCACAAGAGCCTGCATTAATCGCAATGCAGTTGATGGAAAAATACAGCTTAAATTCACTGCCAGTTGTTGACTCAAGTAATAATATAATTGGCGCAATCAACATGCACACCTTGATTCAAGCGAAATTATTTTAGTAAGTTGACCATTACCTTTATAGGTTTTAATAACAATGGACATTAAAATCCTTTTATCTAATATTGCTGAAACTACTGAAGCATTTGATGTTTCTGGTCTTTCACTCAATACGAAAACACTTACTAAGGGTGATTTGTTTATTGCCCTTCAAGGTGAGAAAAATCATGGTGCTGAGTATATTGACAGTGCAATTGAAAATGGCTGCATAGGGGTTTTAATTGAAGGAAGAGATGTTGATTGCGGCGTCCCAATCATCAGAATTGACAACCTTAAGCTTCACCTTTCTGGGCTTGCTCAAAACTTCTACACCAAAGCAAAGGATGTTGATCTCATTGCAGTCACGGGTACAAATGGTAAGACGTCTGTCAGTCATTACATTTCACAGCTACTAGACTTCTTAAAAGTTAATAATGGCGTTATTGGGACTCTTGGAATCAGCAAGGTTGAAAAGAAAAGTATAAACACAACACCTGACATCCTCTCGATATACAGCTCACTTGAAGAATACAGCAACCAGGGAATTGAACTAGCCATTATTGAGGCCTCTTCGCATGCGCTCATGCAAGATCGGCTTAAAGGGCTTTCATTTATTCAGGGCATCTTCACCAACTTGACTCAAGATCATCTTGATTATCATGAAACAATGAATAATTATAAAGAGGCCAAAGGTAAATTATTTACGAATGGTTTTTCAAAAAAAGCAATTATTAATAGGGATGATGAAAATCATCAATATTTTTTAGATACTGCCTCTGACAAAGATCCACTTACCTTTGGAATCGATGATTTAGAATTCTTTAAAACTAGTGAGAATGGTTTTATTTGTCAGCTCAATAATTACGTCTTTGAGTTACCCTTAATAGGGGAGTTTAATTTATCAAATGCTCTTGCAGCATTCACTAGTGTTAAATGTTTGGGATATAGTGAAGATCAAATTATTCCTTTTCTTGCAAAACTTTCTCCGCCACCTGGCAGAATGCAACAACTTGAAAACAGCCATATTTGGATAGACTATGCACACACACCAGATGCACTTGATAATGCCCTTGCATCTCTTAGGAGGCACTATCCTGAATTTAAAATCAGAGTGCTTTTTGGGTGCGGTGGAGATAGGGATAAAACCAAGAGGCAGTTAATGGGGAAAATTGCAAGTGAAAATGCTGACAGCATAATTCTTACAAACGATAATCCAAGAAGCGAAAGTCCAGAAAAAATTATTGAAGATATACTTGGCGGAATTAAAGTAGAGAATGATGTTCAGGTAATTTTAGATCGAAAACATGCAATAGAAACGGTAGTAAAAACCTTAGGGGAAGATGAGGTATTACTTATAGCAGGCAAGGGTCACGAAACAACACAAACTATTGGTGATCAAATTTTTCAGTTCAGTGATGTTGAGGTCGCATTAGATGCTTTCATCTGACACCGATAAAATAAGCAAAATTATTAATGGTAAATCAAGCTCAGATAAAGCGATCAACTTTCAGGGCATTTGTACTGACACTCGAGGTCAAATTTCTGGAAAGCTTTTTATTGCGCTTGAAGGTGAAAATTTTGATGGTCATGACTTTATTCAACAAGCAGAAGATTTAGGTGCTAGTGCAGCTATTACTAATAAAAAAGTTAACTCAAATTTACCTATTATTGAAGTTAGTAATTCAGAAATAGCTTACCAAAAATTAGCCACTTGGCATCGTCAATCTCACTCACCAATTGTAATTGCAATTACTGGAAGCAATGGAAAAACCTCAACAAAAAACATGCTTCACTCAATCTTGTCCCTACAAGGCCCAACACTTTCAACTAAAGGTAATCTTAATAATCACTTAGGTGTTCCTAAAACACTTTTAGAGCTTGAAAAAAATCACCAATACTGCATTATTGAAATGGGCGCAAATCATGTAAATGAAATTGAGCTATTGTGCAAGTTGGCTCAGCCACATATTGCAATCATTACAAATGCGAATAATGCGCACCTTGGTGAGTTTGGCAGTGAGCAAAACTTAGTAAAAGCAAAAGGGGAGATTCTCGAATCTTTATCTGAAGACGGTATTGCAATCGTTAATAAATCCTCACCTCATATCAATATCTGGGAAAAAATGTCTAACACTAAAGTTCTAACTTTTTTTGGTAATGAAAGTGACATATATGCCAGTGATATTAAGCAAACTAGTTCCGCTATAACCTTTAATCTTAACTTTAATCTTAGCTCTGTAAATATAACTCTTTCTATGATTGGCATACATCAAATAGACAATGCATTAGCAGCCTCAGCTTGTGCCCTTAACCTTGGGATTAGCCCTCAGATAATAAAAAAAGGTCTTGAGAATTCAGCACCTGAAAAAGGGCGGCTAGAATTAATTAAACTTCAAAATTTCACTATACTTGATGATAGTTATAATGCAAATCCACAATCAATGAAAGCTGCAATTGACTCACTTAAACAATTTCCTGGAAAGAAAGTTTTAGTTCTGGGAGCAATGGCAGAACTTGGTAAAGATTCAAAAAAACTTCATCAACAAATTGGAGATTATGCGCGTCAACAAAATATTAATAATCTTCTAACAATTGGTCAAGAGGCTCAATACTATAAAGGTAGCCATTTTGAGAATATTGAATCAATATTTAATGAGATAGAGAGCCATCATAAAGGCGCTACAATTTTAATAAAAGGTTCAAGAATGATGGAGCTTAATAAATTGGTTGATAATTTAATAAATACCTCAAACTCTTCTTGACCTTTGCATGAAACATGGCGATAATTACGCTGCTGCGCTCGTGGCTCAACTGGATAGAGTACTCGGCTACGAACCGAGCGGTTGCAGGTTCAAATCCTGCCGAGCGCACCAACATTTAAATAAGTTTGCTCTAAACACTACGAGTCTTTGATAGAATTACCCTTATGATGACTCTTCCTAATTTAATTACCCTATCAAGAATCTTTTTGATTCCTATCTTTATTGGTTTGTTTTATTTACAGCCAAATTATCTGGATGGAGAGCCACTTAGCTGGATTAATAATTCTATTATTGCAATTTATATAGTTATTAGTGCGACTGACTTTATAGATGGATTCTTAGCCAGAAGACTCAACCAAGAAACTGCGCTTGGGGCGTTTCTTGATCCAGTAGCAGACAAGCTGATGGTTTGTACAGCGCTTATTCTTCTAATAGATTACTATCACACTTGGTATATCACAATTCCATCAATAATCATAATCTCGAGAGAAATTCTTGTTTCTGCGCTTAGAGAATGGATGAGTGAAGTTGGTAAAAGAGCTAATGTTGCTGTGTCATGGATAGGGAAATCAAAAACATTTGTACAAATGATTGCAATACTATTTCTTTTGATTCATCAGCCTCTGTTCGTTTTTTCATTTAATGAGATAAATATAATGGGCCGTGTCCTTCTCTTTGCTGCAACAATTCTGACACTCTGGTCAGGTATAAAATATCTAATTGCAGGGCTAAAAACATTTGACAGTTAGAAAAAAAACACTATAATTTCCAACCTTGTGCGGGAATAGCTCAGCTGGTAGAGCATCACGTTGCCAACGTGAATGTCGCGAGTTCGAATCTCGTTTCCCGCTCCATATTCTAACTATTTGTATTGGTCTTGATAACAAGGCTTTTTTTAAATTTAACCTCAATTGGCTGGGTAGCAAAGCGGTTATGCAGGGGCCTGCAAAGCCTTATAGACCGGTTCGACTCCGGTCCCAGCCTCCAATCAAAAAAAAGCTCGATGAAGTCGAGCTTTTTTATTGGAAAAATCTGTTAATTACATTCTTTAAAAACTAGTGCTTGGCACTTTTCGCATTTACTCTTATCAAGCCGGTCATATAAAACATTAATGGCCTCTGCTTTTGAATCAAAAAAGTTATCTCTGCCAATCTCATTAACAAAATTTACTTTTTCCATAAACTCAAAGGCTGTAGATTTCACAGCAACAAAATATAAACTACCATTGTGAGCTTTTAAACGTTTATTTTCAATTAGAAGCGCCTCTATTCCAGCTAGATCAATAAAGTTAACACCACTTGCAACAATCAAAATGTGATAAATTCTCTGATTATCAACAATCTGACTTATTTGTTTTTGAATGTGGTTTATTGATCCAAAATATATTGACATATCAATACGAATTATCTTGAGCTGTGGGCATTGCACTAAAGGCGCCTTTCTAATGCTTTGCAACCTTCTATCGCCTTCGCCTGGTGGAGTCCCAAATGCTAGCGTATGAACATCTGGAGTTGATGTCTTGGCAATAAAAAGCATTAATGATAATAGCACTCCAAGATATATCGCAAACTCTAGCTCAAATAATAGAGTTGCTAGAAAAGTTGCCGTAAAGATAACGCTCTCTGATTTGCTGTACGTAAACGTTTTTTTAATATTTTTAAAATCTATGAGGTTATATGCAACAAGAAGGATAACTCCTGCCATTGCTGCAAGAGGTAAATACGAAATTAGTGGTGCAACTAAAAACACAATTGCCATTAGAAAAAGTGCTGCAAGAATTGCAGATAAAGGGGTTCTTGCTCCAGATTCAAAATTAACACCTGACCTTGTAAAAGATCCAGAAGATGCATAACTTGAGAAAAAGCTTCCTACAATATTTGATGTTCCCTGACCAATAAACTCCTGATTCGCATTAATCCTTTGATTTGATTTAGTAGCAATCGACCTTCCAATTGATGAAGCCTCAATAAGACCTAAAAGTGCAATTGCAAATGCCTCTGGTGCAAGTGCCTTTAATGAGTTTAACGAAAAGTCAGGCGTTGATAACGGAGGAAAGTAAGCCGGCATTGCTCCGACAGTTTTTATGCTGTCAGTAAAGCCGCCCAAGTAAAAAGCCAGTAGTCCACCAACTAGCATCCCAATTAATAAATTAGGAAATTTTGGTTTTAAAATTTTAACAACTATCGCAGTTACTAAAGTCCCAAGACCAACAATTAAAAGATAGATATTAAATTCCCCAACTCCCGTATAAATATCAAACCAGGTATTAAGAAAATCCTCTCCTCTGGGGATATCAATACCTACAATATAGGGGATTTGACTGCTTGCAATCAATAGCGCTGCGCCAGCTGTAAAACCAATGACAACATTATGAGAAACAAAATTTACCAACATTCCAAATTTAGCAAGTCCAAAAACTAGTTGGTACACTCCCGCCAAAAAGGTCAGCGTCAAAGCTAGCGATACAAATTCTGCGCTGCCAGGTTCAGCATACTTACTGACTGCTGCAAAAACAACAATTGAAATAGCTGTGGTTGGGCCAGAAACTAAATGGAAAGACGAGCCAAAAAGTGCAGCAACTATAGGAATAACCATCGCTGTATAAAGGCCATATTCTGGCGGCATTCCTGCAATTGTTGCAAAGGCAACACTTTGAGGAAGGACAATAATAGCGCCTGTCAATCCTGCAAAAAAATCAGCCTTAATTGTCTCTATAGTGGTCAGTCTAAACCATGCTATAAAAGGGAAAATTTTGGCTAATTGAAACATAAAATTATAAGTTTAAAATGAGTCGTTTATTAATGGGTGTTAGATTATATAGTAATTCATATGTACTCAAAGATCTCAGGTAATATTTAATAATATTAAGTTGTACTAAGTTTGAACAAAGATCATATAAACAATCGTTCCGCTAACAATACTTAACAGACCATTTCTTTTATAAATATGAAGTCCAGCAGTTACTAACAATGCAATAAATGTATAGACAATTTCAAATGTTAAGTACTCAACATCCTTTAGCATATAAATTACAAGTATTGTCATCACCATTGGTGGTGTGCTTTTAGAAATGTAATTAAACAAAGAGCTCTCTTGACTTTTACCAAAAAGTAAAAATGGCGTCAGCCTTGTAATATAAGTTGCTACTGTCATCACAAGCATAGCAGCTAGAAGATAATTTATTTCATTCATTGGGCTGTATTTTGATTAACCGCAATAAAACTATTGATGCGATTGAAAGAATAATGGCAACCAAAAGCATATGTTTTATAAAAAATAATAAAGCAATAGCAGATGCGATGAATGCGATGACAAACGGCAGCAACTTCTTCACCATAACCCACTGCTCAATAAGTAACACCACAAACAAAGCAGTCGCTGCAAATTCCATTCCATTCGTATTGAATGACAAAGCATTTGCTGTTAAGGCGCCAATAGTACATCCTAGAACCCAATATAATTGGGCAAATAGCGTTATGAAGAAATAATAACGCTCCTTAGTAAAATTTTTAGGAACCTTGATTGTGGTCATAAGCGCATAAGTCTCATCCGTTAGACCAAATATTAAATATAACTTTCTAAGATTCCAATTACCAAAACTTTCAAGAAAAGCTAGGCCATAGAACATATGCCTTGAGTTTAAGAAAAATGTTGAAATTGCAATTTCTAATAAACCTATTCCAGAAGAGAGAAGCCCAATTGCCATAAACTGAGCAGCTCCAGCATACACAAAGATGGCCATCAAGGATGCGAAATACCATGGGTAACCGAGCTCCTGGAACAGAAGACCAAAGGCAATCCCTAAAGGTACAAAACCAAATAGAATTGGTAGCGATATTGTTAATGCAGAACGAATCATTGGCACAATTTTAATAATTTAAAAAGCGATTGAAGTGTGTAATTAAACAGAAAAAAATAAAAGATATATATTAATTCATGTATACTTTTTATACTAACAAATGATTGCCAAGTAGGTCAAGTTTTAATTGACATATTTAAACAATTAAACCTATAATAACATATTGATAACTCATATATATGAGTTCTAAAAATCTATTAAAACTATTTAAAAAAATAATTAATTTATGTCTCAACTAGTCCCGCCCCACGCCAGCAATGAACTTAAAATCCTCGCTTTAGGAGGAGATGCATTAAATTCAGAGCTGAAAAAAACAGATTCAATGGATAAATTGTTTTGTTCATCAAGAGAGTTTGGTGATTTGATCATGCTTGGTATTGGTGGTTTTACTCCTCTTGAAGGTTTCATGGGAAAAGCTGACTGGCTAAGTGTGTGTAAAAATATGGCATTGGACAATGGAACTTTTTGGCCTATCCCAATAACACTTTCTACTGATAATGAAGATTTAAAAGTTGGTCAAGAAGTTGCTATTGTGTACGAAAAAAATAATGCAGTTATCGCTACAATGCTTATTTCTGAAAAATACTTAATTGACAAAGAGCTAGAGTGCAACGAAGTTTTCAAGACTAGTGACATAAAACATCCTGGTGTTGCCTTAGTTATGGCCCAAGGTAAATACAATCTTGCTGGAGCTGTTAAAGTTTTATCAGATGGAGGATTTCCAAATCAATATGGTGACCTTTACATGACACCTTCTGAAACACGCGCATACTTTGTAAAAAAAGAATGGTCTACTATAGCTGCATTTCAAACTCGTAACCCTATGCATCGCTCGCATGAGTATTTAGCTAAAATTGCTATAGAGATATGTGATGGAGTAATGATTCATTCAACTTTAGGAGAACTAAAGCCAGGTGACATTCCTGCTGATGTTCGCTCCAAATCTATTTCAGCATTAATTGAAAATTACTTTGTAGATAACACTGTTCTCCAATCGGGATACCCATTGGACATGAGATACGCTGGTCCAAGGGAGGCATTACTTCATGCGCTATTCAGACAGAATTATGGGTGCTCTCATCTTATAGTAGGACGCGATCATGCGGGTGTTGGAGATTATTATGGACCATTTGATGCTCACAATATTTTTGATGAAATTGACAATGGTCTGGCTACTAAGCCCTTAAAGATTGATTGGACATTTTGGTGTGAAAAATGTGCTGGAATGTCAAGCATGAAAACTTGCCCACATGATCAGGAAGACAGACTAATGCTTTCAGGCTCTAAATTAAGACATCTTCTTAGTGAAAACCTAGAAGTTCCTGATAATTTTTCAAGACCTGAAGTTGTTGAAATTCTTCGTAAGTACTATTCTAAAATTAAAGAAAGTGACAAAGTAAAAGTTGAACTTAAAGGGCATTCTGCGAAATAGATGAAGATGAAATTAAATTTAATCAACAATCCTGGTCTATTAGTTATGAGTTTTCTGGTTCTATAAAAATTGAATTACAAATGTGCAAATATTCTACAATCTCATGCTCGGAAATATAGTGAATTTATTATGGATAAGGGCCTCCATAATACAACAAAAAAAAGGAAAAATATAATATGATATCTATTAACCCATTTTCTGAAATTTCAGCATTTATTCCATCTTTTGTAATGCAAACTTATGTAATTGCAATGTTTGTTCTTGTTATAGGTGCCACGCTTTTTGATGTGGTTCATAAAAAGAGTGCTAAATATTTCTTCAACAATTCAGTTAAAGCAAAAAAATCTGCAACCAGAAACGTAGGCTCTGGAGAAAAAGTTTCTATTGCTTTTAAAACTGCAACTAATGAAATCTTAACCTCGTCAGAATTTTGCAGCACTAGAAGAAGATTGGCTCACCTTCTGACAATGTATGGATTTATCATTTTTGTCGTTGCGACAGTTGTAATGATTTTTTCTTACTCAACTCCTAACACAATGACTCCTTCAATTTGGCCATTAGCATGGCATTTAGGTGCAGCTATGCTTTGTGTTGGTGGTTATTGGTTTTGGTTCTTTATAAGAGTTGATGTTGCGGCTGAAGGTAATAAGTGGTACAGAGTAATTAGGGCAGACTTATTTGTTCTATCGCTTCTAGCTATGTCTACTTTTGCGCTCCTATGGTCTTACATGCAGTCCAATGGAATTAATATCTGGCAAACTCTATTTTTTGGGCTATTCATTGGGGCTAGCACTGTTCTATTTGGTGGTGTCTTATGGTCAAAATTTGCCCACATGTTTTATAAGCCTGCTGCAGCTTTTCAAAAACGAGTTACTAAAGCTGACGGTTCAAGAGAGAACCTTCCAGAACCTGCAGATATGCCAAAGAAATTTGGCCTTGGAATTGAGCGCGAAGCGCCAAGACATTACTAATAATAACTAATTTTCGGAGAAAATATTATGCCAACTTTTGTATACATGACTAGATGCGATGGCTGTGGACACTGTGTAGATATCTGTCCATCTGACATTATGCACATTGACAAGACTATTCGACGTGCAGTCAATATTGAGCCAAACTTTTGCTGGGAGTGTTACTCGTGTGTTAAAGCATGCCCTCAAAATGCAATTGATGTAAGAGGTTATGCTGACTTTGCTCCAATGGGCCATAGCGTAAGAGTTCTTCGTGAAGAAGAAAAAGGAACTATCTCTTGGAAAATTAAATTTAGAGATGGTCGTGAGAAAAACTTTGTTTCTCCAATTACTACGCAACCATGGGGTGAAAAAATTCCAAAACTTGCGGACTTAGAAGTGCCTGATCAAGCAGCACTTGATTCACAACTTTTATGTTTTGAGCCAGATGCTCTTAACATTGAAACTGGATTACCCGTGATAAATAAAGATAAGCTAAAAGAGGGAGTTTATTACTAATGGCTAAAAGAAAAACTGTTTGGGAAGACTGCGATATATTAGTTGTTGGTGGTGGTATGGCTGGAACTGGTGCTTCTTATGAGGCTAGATATTGGGGCCGTGATATGAGAATTATATGTGCTGAAAAGGCAAACATTGATCGAAGTGGTGCAGTAGCTCAAGGCCTTTATGCGATCAACTGCTATATGGGTATGCAGTGGGATGAAAACCAACCCGAAGATCATGTTCGATATGCACGTAATGACTTGATGGGATTAGTTCGTGAGGACCTTGCTTTTGATATGGCTCGACATGTTGACTCTGCCGTTCACAAATTTGAAGAATGGGGCCTACCCATTATGAGAAATGAAGAGACTGGTCGTTACCAGCGCGAAGGTAAATGGCAAATAATGATTCATGGTGAAAGCTACAAACCTATCGTTGCAGAAGCGGCGCGTAAGTCAGTAGACAAAATTTATAACCGAATTATGATTACGCATCTTTTAATGGATGAGGCTAAGGAAAATAGAGTTGGTGGAGCAGTTGGCTTTAATTGCCGTACTGGTGATTATCATGTTTTCCGTGCCAAAGCAGTAATTGTAGGAGCAGGTGGTGCCTCTCATATCTTTAAGCCTCGTTCAGTAGGTGAAGGAATGGGAAGGACTTGGTACGCTCCATGGAGTAGTGGATCAGCCTATGCGCTTCCAATTCAGGTGGGTGCTAAGATGACGCAGATGGAAAACCGAATTGTGTTAACGCGATTTAAAGATGGTTATGGGCCAGTTGGTGCATATTTTCTCCACCTCAAAACATATACTCAAAATACTTACGGTGAAGAGTACGAATCTAAGTGGTATGAACACACTAAAGCTATGGTTGGTGAATATATTGATCACACGCCGACGCCGACATGTTTACGAAATCATGCGTTTATAGAAGAAGTTAAAGCTGGTAGAGGACCAATTCACATGGTCACCATGGAAGCTTTTCAAGATCCGCATCTAGAAGTCATTGGATGGGAAAACTTCCTAGGAATGACTGTCGGTCAAGCAGTTGTTTGGGCTTCTCAAAATATTGATCCTAAATATACTAATCCTGAACTAACTACATCTGAACCCTACGTAATGGGCTCTCATGCTACTTGTTCTGGTGCATGGGTCAGTGGGCCTGAAGATATTTCCCCGCCTGAGTATTTCTGGGGATACAACCGAATGCTAACTGTTGAAGGCCTCTTTGGTGCTGGTGATACTGTTGGTGGAACTGCCCATAAATTTTCCTCAGGCTCGTTTACTGAAGGAAGGATAGCTGCAAAAGCAGCCGTTAAATATATTCAAGATATGGGTGATGACAAGATTAAAGTTAGTAATAAACAGTGTGATGATCTGAAAGAGATTATTTATAAGCCATTAGAAAACTATACAGTAGGTCGTAATGAAATTACTGCTGGTACAGTGTCACCAAGCTATATATTGCCTATTCAAGGACTCCAACGTCTTGAGAAAATTATGGATGAATATTGTGGTGGTATTGGTGTTAACTATATGACGAATGGAAACCTACTTACAAAATGTATTGAGCTCTTAGAAATATTGCAAGAAGATCTTGAACATATAGGCGCTGAAGATCTTCATCAGCTTATGCGTGGATGGGAATTAAGACATCGCACAATTACTTCAGAATGTGTTGCACAGCATACATTGTTTCGTGAAGAAACGCGCTGGCCAGG
Source organism: Candidatus Pseudothioglobus sp. Uisw_086 (assembly GCF_048085745.1). Taxonomy (GTDB): domain Bacteria; phylum Pseudomonadota; class Gammaproteobacteria; order PS1; family Pseudothioglobaceae; genus Pseudothioglobus. The sequence continues at coordinate 1,517,504 of NZ_CP159803.1, forward strand.
TTATTACTATAGAGGCGATCACATGAAATTAGATGATGAGAATTGGCATTGCCTAACTGTTTCTAGACGTGATCCAAAAACTGCTAAATGGACTATGGAAAAAGCGCCGCTTTATCATATAGTTGATTAATCAGATTTAAAGTATCTTGAAGTGGGGTCTCAATTTGTGGCCCCAACAATAATGCTATTAGATTATCATACAATCCAAACTTAAAAACTACAAGGTGAACTAAATGAATCTTCTTGAGAAAACTAATGAAGAAATACTTGAAATTGCAGATCCTTTGATGGATGAGTTAGTTGCATCATCAAATAAACGAGATTACCTAGGCTTTATTAAACACTTTTCAAAAGAAATGTTGATGGGTGCAAATGAGATTGAAATGGGAAAGCAGTGGACAAAAAATAAAATGTTATCAAGCTTATCTGTTGAAAGAGAGTTCTTAGGCTGCCTTAGAAGAGGTGATCATGTTTCAATTCTATATAAGCAAACTAGTGATGAAGTTCCTGGAGAATTTTTAGGTCGACTTGTTCTGGGTATTCAGGACTCTGAAGTCAAAATATTTGGTGCAACTATTTTTTAATACTTCTTTAAATTATTGAATTCGAATCTGAATACTCAATCTATTACACTATTACAAATATGAGCGAAACAATCTCCATAAACAAATTTGTTGAACTAACTTATAGAATCATAGATCAATCTAATGGTGAAGTTATAGAGCAGGTCGAAGAGCCATTAGGGTATGTTCAAGGAGATAATTCATTATTATTCAATCAGGTAACCAAAGAGCTTGAAGGCAAATGTGTTGGTGATGAAGTAGAGATTTTGCTGAAAGCAGCAGATGCCTTTGGAAAAAAGGCTGATGAACTAATTTTTACAGATGATATCAATAATGTTCCAGTGGAATATAGATTTATTGGAGCATCTGTTACTATGCAAAATGACAAAGGTGGTACTAAAGATTTCATAGTTTCAAGTATTGAAGATGGGAAGCTCACAATTGATGGTAATCATCCTCTTGCGGGCAAAGATATTATTTTTTATGTAGAAATTTTATCAATTCGTGAAGCAACTGCTGATGAAATCATTGAGGGTGGAAAGTTAGATTAAATATAGTTAATTTTTTAAAAAATATCGTCGTAGATGTGTTGCTCAATATTCCATTCTTTTTGACTTTCTATAGTAAGCGTTAGACATCTCGCAGCCCCATAATTTCGGATCTTTCCAGCAGAGCCTGGGTTTATAACCCAAGGTGTTTGCTGATTATCAATAACTTGTTTATGAGTATGTCCATATATGATGACCCTTGAATTTGGGTAAGTAGCCCTCAAAGAATCATGACTTGGCTGAATATGTCCATGTAAATGGCCATGCTCTATTGCTATACTGCCTCCAGGAAAGTCTACTAACTCAACCTCACCAAAAGAAGATATATGCTGATCATTGTTACCCTTTACGGCAATCATTTTTTGCTTTGGGTTTAATGCAGACAAAGAGCTTTCCTCTATGATATCCCCTGCATGAATGACAAAATCACAATCATTCATAAGGTCTATTACTCCTGGATGAATTGTTCCATGAGTATCTGACAGGATGCCAATTTTTATCACTATTGGAGTGACTTTAGTCTCAATCGAAGCGCATTAAGTTTGATGAAGCCCTCAGCATCTTTCTGATTGTATGCACCTTCGTCATCTTCAAAGGTAGCAATTTTTTCACTAAATAAGCTATTATCTGATTTACGACCAACTACTGAGGTATTACCTTTATATAGTTTCAGCCTAACTATTCCACTAACATTTTCTTGCGAGGCATCAATTGCTGCTTGCAGCATTTCACGCTCTGGTGCAAACCAAAAACCATTATAAATAAGCTTGGCGTACTTTGGCATTAACTCATCTTTAAGATGAGCAGCTTCTCTGTCTAAAGTAAGTGATTCGATAGCACGATGAGCTCTTAACATAATCGTACCAGCGGGTGTTTCATAACATCCACGAGATTTCATGCCAACAAAACGATTCTCTACAATATCAAGCCTACCAATCCCATGCGCACCACCTAGTTTGTTGAGTTCTTCCATGACTTGAGCTGGCGACATTGATTCACCATTTATAGCAATGATGTCGCCTTTTTCATAAGTTAACTCAATATATTCAGCGCGATCTGGAGCCTCTTCAGGGGAGACTGTCCAGCGCCACATTTCATCCTCTGCTTCCTGCCATGGATCTTCAAGCAAGTCACCCTCATAAGAAATATGAAGTAAGTTTGCATCCATTGAGTATGGTGATTTCTTTGATTGCTTTTTATAGTCTACTTCAATATTATGCTCTTCAGCATATTTCATTAAGCTCTCACGTGAAGATAGATCCCATTCACGCCAAGGTGCAATAATTTTAATTTCTGCATTCATAGCATATGCACTTAACTCAAACCTTACTTGATCATTGCCTTTTCCTGTTGCTCCATGAGAGATTGCATCTGCACCAACTTCTTTGGCAATTTCAACCAGCCGCTTAGAGATTAAAGGTCTTGCAATAGACGTGCCTAAAAGATACTCCCCTTCATAAATAGCATTTGCTCGAAACATTGGAAAAACAAAATCACGTGCAAACTCTTCACGTAAATCTTCGATATAAATTTCCTTTATCCCCATGGCTTTAGCTTTAAGACGAGCTGGTTCAACTTCTTCACCCTGACCAATATCTGCTGTAAAGGTTACTACTTCACAATCATATGTTTCCTGTAACCATTTAGCAATAATGCTAGTATCTAATCCACCCGAGTATGCTAATACGACTTTATTCATTATTTTTCTATGTAGTTAAATTCTTTTTTATAAAGCACTTCATTTTCAGAAGTAACAACTTCGACTATCCATTTTCCTGTCCAGGTATGCCAAAGATTTTTTGATGACCAAACCCTCCAACGAGGACCTTTAATATCAAAAATAACATCGGCCATCACTTTATTATTATATATCCAGCGATGCTTAACACTTGTACCTTGAAGATTACGAATGTTTGTAAAAAAGTAGATTTTACCCAAAGAATTGTCAAGCTCTCCAACAATATTAAAGGGCTCTCTGTCTACAATCTCTGTCGCAAATTCTGCATTAGAAATATTTTGATGTGGCCATTCATTTGCAAATACATTAGAAAATAAAAATACACTGAGCATTAATACGGTTAATTTTTTCATTTAGTCCACCCAATTTATAATATGTTCAAATAAAAGATCTTTTGAAACTTCATTATCTCTATACGTTCTTCCTCTTACAGAAATACCTGCCAAATGAACACTATTCTTATCCCCACTTATTAGTGGGTGCCACATAGGTAACTCTTTCCCTTCGTATAGAAGTCGATATGCACATGTACTTGGAAGCCAATTAAACTTTTTTCCCCAATCTGGCTTAATACTTAAGCAGTCTGGAACATATTTCTGACGGTTGTCGTAGTGTGGACAAGAGCACTCCTCTTCATCTAAATAATGACAGGCGACATCTGTAAAGTAGATCTTTCCAGAATCCTCATCTTCCAGCTTATGTAAGCAGCATCTTCCACAGCCATCACAGAGCGACTCCCACTCCTTAGAACTCATCTGAGATAAAGTTTTATTTTTCCAAAAAGGTTTATCTAAATTTTCCAAAGTTTTTTATCAATTACCATTGCTACTCGATACAATAATTATAAACTTATTGAAGAAAATAATCTTTCAATTCCAATAGCTACGCCAGAACAATGTGGAAGGCCAACTTTTATATCTCTCAAAAACTCCTCATCAACTAATAACTTTTTCTTTTCAATCATTTTTCTTTTATATAACTCGTTATTGAATCGATCTCGATATTCATCAGCAGATTGTATTTCTTCATAACCATTAGCAATTTCAATACCATTTATATACAATTCAAAGCGATGGGCGATAGGGCCATCAATTTTTGCAAGTGCTGACTGCTCTTTAGGGTAATCATAAATAAAGCAAATAGGGATTTGACTTATCTTTGGCTCAATGAGATGCACAAAAAGAAGGGTTTGAAGATCCTCAATCCAGTCATAATCTGAATTTAAACCTAATGAATTTGCAATTTTCTTTAGGTCTTCCAGATCAGCATTTAATATATCAATATTGCCATACTCAAAAAAAGCTTGTGCGTATGATATTTTAATTGCAGCATCAGTCTTCCCAAGCATTTTTAGTAAATCTATAATTTCGTCAACCAAAGAATGCATATCGAAATCAATACGGTAGAACTCCAGCATTGTAAATTCGTTAGAGTTATTACTCCCATATTCATTATCTCTATATACTTGGCAAATTTGAAATATATCTCCGCTTCCTTTGGATAAAAGTCGTTTCATTTCTAACTCAGGAGATGTATGTAAATATAGATCAGTTGGCCTAGAGATATCACGATTAACTTTCACTTCAATGCTATCAATATAGACATCGGTTGAAGGAGAGAACAAAAGGGAAGGAGTTTTTACTTCAGTGACCTTACGAGAATAAAAAAATTCCCTAATTTTTATGATTAAATCTTGATAATGAACTAGATTTTTTTTTACTTTGGACATGTCAGCCTATATTAGGCGCGGCCTGAATACTCATTTGTTCTAGTATCAACTTTGACCTTATCTCCAATACCGACAAACAAAGGAACCTGAACGACCACACCGGTATTTAAGGTTGCTGGTTTACCACCAGTTCCAGCTGTATCTCCTTTAAGGCCAGGGTCTGTATCGATCACTTCTAATATAACTTGAATTGGAGGAACGACTGTAATTGGATTATTATTCCACAAGGTCACAGTACAAATATCTTGCTCCACTAAATAGTCTACAGCACTTCCCATTGACTCTTCACTCAAGTCATACTGCTCAAATGATTCAGGCTCCATAAAATGCCATTTTTCACCATCACTATAAAGGTACTGCATTTCTAACTCCATAACATCGGCGCCCTCAAGTGACTCACCTGATTTATATGTCTTCTCAAGAGTTTTACCTGTAATAAGATCTTTAAATTTAACTCGATTAAAGGCCTGTCCTTTTCCAGGCTTTACAATTTCATTATTGACAATTGAACATGGATTACCATCGAGAATCAATTTCAAACCGTTTTTAAACTGGCTAGTACTGTAATTCATATTGTTTTAATCCTAAAGTTTTAAGGGAAAAGGCATAAATTTATAAATGAATATTTTAATAAGTAATAAAAGAAATATATTCATAATTTAGAAATTTGAAATAAAGACAACAAACGAAGAATGTTAAAATACCCTTCCACATATTTTAACCCTAATGTTTTAATTATATGCATATACATGAACACCAGGCAAAAGGCTTATTTAAGAAACATAATATTAAAGTTCCTGAATTTATTGTTGTTTCAAATAGTAACGAAACTCAATCTGCTTGTGAGAAACTTGGTGGCTCAATTTGGGTTGTTAAAGCTCAAGTTCATGCTGGAGGAAGGGGAAAAGGTGGGGGCGTTATTGTATGCAGTAAAGTGCAGGATGCAGTTGATGCCAGTAAAAAATTAATAGGTACTAATTTAATTACTCCACAGACTGATACAAATGGTCAACCTATCAATGAAATCATTATTGAGGCTGGTCAAGATATTTCTAAAGAGTTGTACTTGGGCCTTCTTGTTGATCGTGCTACAGAAAATATCACAATTCTCGCTTCAACAGAAGGTGGAATGGATATCGAAAAAGTTGCCTCAGAAACGCCTGATAAAATTATTAAACAAAAAATTAATCCTCTAGGTAAATTATCAGTCGAAGAATGTGTCAATGTTGCTAAAAAACTTGGGCTAGATTTATCACTTCACGATGAGTTTGCTTCGACACTTCTTGGACTTTATGCTATTTTTACTGATCATGATGCCAACCTTATTGAAATAAACCCACTTATTATTACTGGTCAAAATGAAATCATGGCTCTTGATGGTAAAATTGATTTTGATGATAATGCGCTCTATAGAAATGAATCAATTGCTAATCTAAGAGATATTGCACAAGAAGATGAAAAAGAAAGAAGTGCTAGCGAACATCAATTAAATTATATCTCTCTAGATGGCTCTGTGGGCTGTATGGTAAATGGTGCTGGATTAGCAATGGCGACAATGGATTTGATAGAATATCATGGTGGATCACCAGCTAACTTTTTAGATGTAGGCGGAGGCACAACTGCTGATAGAGTAGCAATAGCTTTTGAAATAATTCAAAGTGAAGAAAATGTTAAATCTATTTTAGTAAATATTTTTGGTGGTATAGTGCGCTGTGATCTTATTGCAAATGGTATTTTACAAGCAATAGAGAAAGTAGGATTAACGCTTCCAATTATTGTAAGACTCGAAGGAACAAATGCACAAGAAGGCCTTCAAATTCTTAATAAAAGTAACTTTAATATCATTACTGAGGCTGACTTAACTAAGGCTGCTAAACAAGCTGTGGAGATGGCCAAATGAGTGTCCTAATTAACAAAGAAACCAAAGTAATCTGCCAAGGTTTTACTGGCAAGCAAGGTACGTTTCATTCTGAACAATCCATTGCATATGGAACAAAATTTGTCGGTGGCGTAACGCCTGGCAAAGGTGGACAAACCCACTTGGAAAAACCAGTCTTCAATTCTGTTGCACAAGCTATGGCTGAAACAGGAGCTAATGCCACAATGATTTATGTGCCGCCAAGGTTTGCATTTGCCTCTATAGTCGAAGCGATTGAAGCTGAGATGCCCGTAATTGCATGCATAACTGAAGGCATTCCTGTCCAAGATATGATTAAAATTAAAGCCATTATCGCAGGCAGTAAATCAACATTAATTGGACCAAACTGCCCAGGGGTAATAACTCCAGATGAATGTAAACTTGGCATTATGCCGGGTAATATCCACAAGAGTGGTTCAGTTGGAATTGTCTCTCGTTCAGGAACGTTAACCTATGAAGCAGTTCACCAAACTACTCTAGCAGGACTTGGTCAAAGCACTTGTATTGGTATTGGTGGTGATCCTGTTCAAGGAATGAATTTTATTGACTGCCTTAAATTGTTTGAAAAAGATGATGACACGCATTCAATTGTTATGGTCGGTGAGATTGGTGGGAATGCTGAAGAAGAGGCTGCGGAGTATATTAAGTCAAATATTTCTAAACCTGTTATATCATATATTGCTGGACTTACCGCTCCCAAAGGAAAAAGAATGGGTCATGCGGGTGCAGTAATAAGTGGTGGGTCTGGGGATGCTAAAAGTAAAATTCAAGCACTAGAAAATGCCGGAGTAAGTGTTGCACCCACCCCAGCATTAATGGGACAAACTTTGCTTGAAGCTCTCTAAAAATATAATGTCTTTTCTTTCAGTCAATTAAATGAAAGTGATTAGAAATAGTAGGTTTGCAGTTTCAGTAATTTTTGCTATTAACGGTGTTGTATTTGGAACATGGGCATCTCGAATTCCAGAAATTTCAGATTTTCATAACTTATCGCCCGCTGCTTTAGGTTTATTAATATTTCTTCTAGGTTTATCAGCTATTGTCGCATTTTCAGTTTTTGGGAGAGCTGCAGATCGTTATGGGGCATCAACTGTAACAAAAAGAACCACTTGCCTATTAATACCTCTTACGCTTATCTTTATAGCTTTTGCAAACTCAATATGGATGCTTGTAGCAGCGATCATTTTCTTTGGAGCAATCCATGGGGGTGATGATGTAGCCATGAACGCCTGGGCTGCGGAAGTTGAGCGTAAAAATAATCATCCATTAATGTCGTCTTTTCATGCAATGTGGAGCTTGGGAGCTGGCCTTGGTGCAGGTTCAGGAGTATTGACTGCTTACTATAAAATTGGAATGCCAGTGCATTTTACAATTACTTCAATTATAATTTTCTTGGTTATGCTTACTGTTGTAACTATCCCTTTCAAATCTGAAAAGAAAGAAAAAGACAGTAAAGATCCATTTATCTCTATTCCAAAGGGAGCCTTGCTTCCTGTCGCTCTTATTACTTTTTTTGCCTCATTAGGAGAGGGTATGGTTGCAGATTGGAGTGCTATCTTCCTTAGAAGTGTTGCAGATCTTTCGAATGGCAGTGCGGCTATAGGATTTACTGTTTTTTCTGTTTGTATGTTTGCAATGAGACTTATGGGTGACAAAATTGCTTTAAAGTTTGGCGCCTCTAAAACAGCACGTTATTCTGGATTAGTTGCTTTAGTAGGCTCTTTAATTGTACTAACATTTAAGACACTCGTACCATTAATGATTGGCTTTGGCCTAATAGGGCTTGGCATTGCTGTTATCATTCCTCTAGCATTTTCTCGTGCTGGTAAAGACAAAGAAATATCTCAGGGCACTGCAATTGCCAGTATTGCGACGCTTGGATATGGAGGTATGCTACTTGGCCCATTATTTGTAGGCCTTATTGCTGAAGCAACTTCAATTAAAACCGGCTTTCTACTGTTACCAATTTTAGCTTTCTTAATTTTTTTGCTTTCAAAGCATCTCTCTATTAAATCACTCTGATTTTTTCTCCAAAAGCATTGCGTCGCCATAGCTAAAAAAACGATATTTTTCTTTAATAGCATGGCTATAAGTCTCAAACATTTCCTCAAAACCTATAAAAGCACTCACTAACATTAAGAGTGAAGATTTTGGTAAATGAAAATTTGTAATCATAGCATCTACTATTTGAAACTTAAATCCTGGGTAAATAAAAATATCTGTATCTCCCTTTTGGTACTTTAGGCTTCCATTAACTGAAGCTGACTCTAAGGCTCTTACAGCTGTGGTGCCAACCGCAATTATTCTCCCACCAAGCGCCTTTGCTTGCTCTATCTTATCTATTGTTTCAGTAGAAATTTCATAATACTCACTGTGCATTTTATGACTCTCAATATCCTCAACTTTAACAGGCTGAAAAGTTCCTGCCCCAACATGTAAAGTTAAAAATGTATGATTGATACCTTGATGTTCAAGGCTAGATAACAACATCTCATCAAAATGAAGTCCTGCAGTAGGAGCTGCAACTGCACCATCATTTTTAGCATATACTGTCTGATATCTGCTCTGGTCTTCTTTAGAGTCCTCTCTATTAATATATGGTGGCAAAGGGATATGCCCAATTTCATTAAGTACATTTAGAATAGAATCTGACTCAAAGTTAACCTTATAAATACCATCGTTTTTATCACATATCTTGATGCGGCTTTTATTTTCAAGGACTAAATAAGTACCAATTTTTGGAGATCTACTTGACTTAATCATTACTAACGCTTCGTGATCATTAATCAATCTCTCAACTAGAACTTCAACCTTACCTCCAGAATCTTTATGTCCAAATAATCGAGCCGCTATAACTTTTGTATCATTAAGAACTAGTAAGTCATTTGGTTTGAGAAAATTACCCAATTGAGAAAAAGTAGAGTCATCAATTATATCTCTTAGCACTAGTAACCTTGAATCAGTCCTACTTGAACTAGGGTATTGAGCAATTAAAGACTTTGGTAGGTCAAAATCAAAATCACTTAGCTTCATTGTCTACCTTTAAGGCATTAACTCGACTCATTGCTGCCTCAATTTTTTCTTTCTGAATCTTGTCTTTTGCCATTTTCTCCTTCAGAGCAATCATCCTTGCCTCCAGTAGATCAGACCTTTCCTGTTTGTTTCTTTCTAAACGCACTTCACGGAACTCAAATCTCCTTCTAGCCTTTTCTCTTTGGTCACTCTCTTGGTTTTGTTTTTTATACAACTCATTATAGAATTGATAATAATTAACAAAAGGAATTTCAAAATTTGGCTTAATATCAATCATATCAATACAATCTACTGGGCAAACTGGTAGGCATAAATCACAGCCAGTACACTCTTCAGCAACAACTTGCGTCATAACTTTTGATGAGCCTATAAAAGCATCCACTGGACAGGCTTTAATACACAAGGTGCATCCAATGCAGACTTTTTCATCAACCAAGGCAATTTGCTTTGGCTTTGTTTCACCATGTGCTTCATTTAAAAGAAGAGCTTCAACACCTAGAAGCTCGGCTAAAGCATCAATCCCTTCTTGTCCTCCTGGAGGACATTGGTTAATTTCAGCATCACCATTTGCTATTGCCTCAGCGTATGGCCTGCAACCTTCAAAATCACACTGTGTACATTGGGTTTGAGGCAAGATAGCATCTATTTGATCAACTAACGAGCTCCCTTTGATCTTAGCAGTATATCCTAAGCCAATATTGATTAAAAAATTCTCGTTCATATGGCTGGTAATTTTAAACTAAATATAGTTTATAGTCTTTACTGACTATGAAAGTTACGCTTGAAAAAAGGAAACTTCAAAGACTTACGCAGTATGTATTTTTTGCTTTCTTAACAGAACTTGAAAGGTAAAGTTTTTACTTAAAGACTGTCATTCATATTAGTCCTAATAAAGCATGGACTCAAGATTCAACAAAAGCACGCTCAATAACGAAGTGGCCTGGCTCCACATTACGAGCCTCAATAAAGCCCTTAGATTCAAGCATATCTACTAACTCCTTAAGCATGCTAGGGCTTCCACAAATCATAAATCGATCGTCTACTAAATTAGGCTGAGGCTGCTTCAAATCTAAAAACAACTTACCACAACTCATCAGGGTAGTTAGGCGGCCATTATTTTTAAAGGGCTCACGGGTTACTGTAGGATAGTAAACCAGTTTCTCCCTTACTATTTCCCCAATATATTCATCATTTGGCAAAACATTTTCAATGTAATCAGAGTAGGCCAGCTCAGAAACTTCACGCACACCATGAGCCAAGATAACCCTGTCGAATTGGTCATAGATTTCTGGATCTTTAATGATGCTCATAAATGGCGCCAAACCTGTTCCAGTACAAAGCAAGTAAAGGTAGCGTCCAGGAAGCATATTGTCTGGAATTAAGGTTCCTGTGGACTTCTTGCCCACTAGAACTTCATCGCCTACAGCAAGGTTTTGCAGCTTGGAGGTAAGAGCGCCATCTTGTACTTTAATACTATAGAACTCAAGCTCATTCTCATAGTTAGCACTAGCAATACTATAGGCGCGCATCAATGGCTTACCATCAGAAGGAAGACCAATCATTGTAAAGTGGCCATTCTTAAAACGATAGCCTGGGTCACGAGTAGTACGAAAGCTAAATAATGTGTCATTCCAGTGATGGACATGAGTCACTCTTTCAGTTATCAATGTCGACATACATTCCCTCTTTGGCTTATTAATTGCATAGCTTTTTTGTATATAAAATTTGGGTAAATTATACTATTAATCTAGTATTTTTGCTGAAGCCCTGAATTGTTTGCAGCCTCTTGATAACAAATACTAAACCCATTGGCGTAATCTTCTTCATTCAATCCTATATAAGAGTCAAGCAATACATAACTTGTAACTCCAGATCTAATCATAAATTGCAATTGATCTAGGTGGGCATTAATACCAATAACTTCTCCTAAAAATTGCCATCTCTTTCTTAATAAATAAGCCTGAGAGTAGCCTCTACCATCATCAAAATTATTAAAATCAAGAACTATTAACTCTAAAGAATCAAGGTAATCTTTGATTAAAAAAACATCGTCTGAAGGCGCAATAATAACCCCTACAGAGAGTTTTGATAACTTCTCAATATTTTCAATCCATTCTTGAAAAGAAACAAGGTCAACACTTTCATAATCTTTGTTTAGTATGCTCTCTATTTGACAAGCTTCACCCATATACCTTCTCCTTAAATGGAGCAATACCTATTCTTTTAAAGACGTCAGTAAATCTCTCCTGATTTTGTCGATGTTTTAGGAATACATTAACAATAGTTTCTACAGCATCAACAATATTTTCACCACTTACTGATGGTCCTAGTTTCTTTCCAATAACAGTTTCATGCAGCGTCTCTCCTGCTAAAGTTATTTGATAATACTCTTCACCATTTTTTTGCATACCCAATAAGCCTATATCCGCAATATGGTGATGGGCACAGGAGTTTTCACATCCAGAGATATTAATATTTAAATCGCCAATGTCGAGTAGCTTTTTCATATCATTAAAACGCTCCTGCACTCTAGTAGCTATCGGGATAGAAACAGCCTTAGCTAAATCACAATAGTCTCTGCCAGGGCATGCTACTATCTGGGCTAGGGTGCCTTGATGCGGACTAGCTAAACCATATTTTTCAAGAGACCGCCATAAGTTATAAACCTGATCTTTTCTGACATAAGGAAAAACGATTGTTTGCCTTTTAGTCGTTCTAAGTTCACCTGAGCTGTACCTCTCAGCTAAGTCTGCAAGCTGCCTCATCTGCTCAGAGGTTGCATCACCAGGAGCTGCACCTAACTTTGTAAGCGATATATTAACAATACTGAAGCCATCAACTTTATGCCTACGAACATTATTTTTCTTCCAAATACTGTAATTAAAATCAACTTTTTCTTTAAAGCCGTCTAAACCTATCGGCCTAATTGGCAAAGCAAAGTCTTTTTTTAGTTGCTCTAATTCAACTAGATTTAATTTTAACTTTGAATCATTTCTAGTTTGCTGCCAGTCTTCATCAACTAACCGAGAAAACTCCTCCGCTCCAAGCTCACGAACTAAAAACTTGATTCGCAACTTTTTTTGATGATCACGGCGACCTTTTAAATTGTAAATTCTCATGGTAGATTCAAGATAACTAAGAATATCTTCAACCTCAATAAATGATGCAGTCTCTGCTGCAATCATAGCCGCCGCTCCAAGCCCGCCACCAACAAAAACACTAAAGCCCAATTGGTCTTTGCCATTTCTAACGAGCCTTAAACCAAGATCATGAATTCTTAATGCGGTTTCATCTAGTTTTGCTCCATTTATAGCAATTTTAAATTTCCCAGGTAGCCATGAAAACTCTGGATGAAGATTAAACCAGCGTCGTATTAATTCACAGTAAGGTCTTGCGTCCTCAATTTCACCCTCTGTTAAGCCAGATAAGGGGTCAGCCGTTATATTCCTTGTAGCTTTTCCACTTGTTTGGATTGCATGAAGGCCAGCATCTGAAAGCTCACGAAGTAAATTAGCAATTTCAGGAAGCTCTATCCAATTGAATTGAATATTTTGTCGAGTTGTGAAGTGTCCAAAACCTCTATCGTATTTGTCTGCCACATTGGCAAGAGACCTAAGCTGCTCAGAACTAAGAGTGCCATATGGTATAGCGACTCTAAGCATATGAGCATGAAGCTCCATATAAAGTCCATTCCTAAGCCTAAGACTTCTAAACTTAGCATCATCCAAGTCACCAGCTAAATGGCGCTTTAATTGTTTCTCAAATTGATCAACTCGCTCAATTAGAAATTTACTGTCTTCGGTGCTATATTGGTACATTAAACTATTTCTTTAAAATATGATGGGTATTATAGTAAAATATTCTATATTCTTAAGAATTAATATACAAAAAAGAATATTATTATAAATATAATTGTAAATATAGTATATTATTTTAAATAATATGAATAACAGATAAAATTATGGATACTATTGACATCAAATTACTAGAACTTCTCCAGCATAATGCAGAACTAACCATTCAGGAGCTTTCAAAGGAAGTTCACTTATCAACCACTCCATGCTGGAAAAGAATTAATCAATTAAAAAATAATGGTTACATTAATAAAACAGTCTCACTGGTAGATCGAAAAAGAGTTGGCGCCAACGTAACTGCAATGGTTTCTATCAAAGTCAACAATCACAATCAAGAAAGAATTAGTATTTTCTCCAAAACCATTCAAGATATTCCTGAAGTTATTGAGTGCTATCGTATGAGTGGTGAGACAGATTATCTTCTGAAAGTTGTGGTAAGCGACATTGAGAGTTATGACGCTTTCTATAAAAATTTAATTGAAAAAGTTCAATTTCTTAAAGTTACTTCAAATTTTGCAATCGAAGAAATTAAAAGCACTACTGAAATACCATTAACTAAACTTGGACAGTAACCAAAAAAAATTTATTAAAGGACTATAACTTTCAGCAGTCCAACCATACAAACTATTATAAGTACACCACCCATCCAGCGTTTAAATTTTTCATCACTTTTAATCATTCTTTCATGCATTCTAAGTCCAATAAAATGACCTAGAGCAGCTACTGGAATTAGCATTAAAGAAAAGCGCCAATCTATATATACGCCAACAGCCATGAAGGCCACCATCTTTATTGAAACTAGAAAAAACCATAAAACAAACAAGGTATTTCTTAGTTTCTTCAAATCTATATGGTTCATATAAACTGCTACTAGAAGGACTCCTCCCATTAAGGAAGTGCCTGATAAATAACCACCAAAAAATAAAAGTAAATTATTTACCCAAGTCTTTTTAGAAATTATTTGACTATTATTTATCCAAGTTAATGAATAAAGAATTGTAATTAAATAAACAATTACAGTCATTACATTTGGTGGAAGACTTAAAAGACCTATCACACCAATAATTTTTGCTGGAAGTATCCATGGCAGAGATTTCTTCAGGTATTGCCAGTCAACCTGTCTTAAGGAATTTGAAAGAGTTACGCTAGAAAAAAATAATAAATGAATCCCAATTATTGGCAGCCAATCTATTGGAGAGCCTCCAATGAGCATTAAAATTGGGAGACCTAGAACAGCACCTCCAAAACCAAGTCCAGTCCTAACAAACCCAATCCAAGTAAATATTATGGCAATCATTAATAACTCTAAGGGTGAAAAGATCATTAATTTAAGTAGGAGTTAATAGAAGAAAATAATTGTAATTACAAAGTAATTACATAGATTTAATTACGTCTGCTAAGTAATTTGCAGATTCAGTTGCTAACTCTAAATCATTGCACTCAACCATCACTCGAACTAACGCCTCTGTACCTGATTTTCTGATAAGAATTCGCCCCTTATCTGATAACTTAGACTCAGTCAGGTTAATTGCATCAACTAGATTAGAATTATTTTTTAAATTTATATCATTTTCAATTTTAATATTTACAAGAACTTGAGGATACTTCGTCATCATAGTCTTGAGATCATAAAGGGTTTTTTGTGACTTGGAGATAACCTCTAATACCTGTAAAGCTGCTATTATTGCATCACCTGAAGTAGATTTATTTAAACAAATAATATGCCCAGAGCCCTCACCACCAAGAATAGCATTATTGTTTATTAACTCGTCCATGACATGCCTGTCACCAACATCTGCCTCAATAAAAGTGAGTCCCAGCTCTCCAAGAGCTTTCCTCATACCTAAATTAGTCATCTTTGTACCAACAACTGTATCAGATTTTAGTTCACCATTGTTTTTCCAGGCATTTGCAATGATATAAACAAGTTCATCACCATCAACCTTCTCTCCTAAGTGATCAACCATTATTAGCCTATCGCCATCACCATCAAAAGCAATCCCAAGATTAGCTTCTTGCTTTAAAACTTCTTGTTGGAGCTGTTTTGTATCTGTTGCTCCACAATTTCGATTGATGTTGTAACCATCTGGATTATTATTAATCATTATAGTTGTAACGCCTAATTCTTTAAAAACATCTTCGGCAATATGATAAGTTGCGCCGTTGGCACAATCAATTATAATTTTTAAATTTGATAGATCACATTTTTTATCAAATGTTGATTTACAAAACTCAATATATCTACCTAGTGCTTGTCCGTATCTCTTTGCTTTCCCAATTGATGCAGAATCTACACTAACCATGGGTTTCGCAATTTTCTCTTCTATTGCTTTTTGCACTTTGTTACTGAACTTTACGCCTTTACTTGAAAAGAATTTAACGCCATTATCTTGGTATGGATTATGTGATGCACTTATGACAACGCCTGCGGATGCTCCAAACGCCTGAGTCAGGTATGCAATTGCTGGAGAAGGCATAGGTCCAAGCATGCCCACATTGACTCCTGCTGATAAAAACCCAGCTTCAAGCGCAGATTCAAATAAATATCCTGAAACCCTTGTATCTTTTCCAATAATTACACTTGCAGTACCGCCTTCAGTTTCACGCAAAACCGAGCCTACAGCCCAGCCAACTTTTAACAAAAAATCTGCAGTTATAGGGGCTACTCCAACCTCTCCTCGAATTCCATCAGTACCAAAAAAATTATTCAAAACTACTCCCTAAAATTTTGTATTTGTTCCCAGACTGTGAGCGCATCCTTTGTCTCTGAAACGTCATGAACTCTAATAATATCCGCACCATTCTCAGCTGCAATTAACGCAGCAGTGACACTTCCAATGAGTCGCGAGTCAACATCTTTATCACCTAATAAGGCTCCAATCATTGATTTCCTTGAGAGTCCAGCTAGAATTGAAACTCCAAAATCATGGAACTCAGAAAGATTCTTTAGTAAGGCTATATTATGACCTAAGTTCTTACCAAAGCCAAACCCTGGATCAATGGTGATAGAACCTAGCTGAATTCCAGCGTTCTCACATGCCGCGATTCGCTCGTGAAAGAATTTTTTAACATCATCGACAACATTGTCATACGATGGGTTGGTTTGCATAGTCCTAGGAGTGCCCTGCATATGCATTAGACAGACATCAGCTCGCAACTCAGCTGCCATCTCGAGTGCGCCATCTGCTCTCAATGCATTAACATCATTAATGATGCTTGCTCCTGCAGAAAAGGCCTCCTTCATAACAATAGGTTTAGAGGTATCAATTGATATTGGCACATCTATACTGCCGCTCAAAGCTTCAATTACAGGCATAACCCGCTTTAATTCATCTTCAGAGGAAACTGCAGGCGCGCCTGGTCTCGTTGACTCACCACCAATGTCAATAATTCCTGCGCCTTCTTCAACCATTAATTGAGCCTGAGTAACTGCACTAACTGAATCTAAGAACAAGCCTCCATCAGAAAAGGAGTCCGGTGTAATATTCAAAACGCCCATGATGATTGGTTGATTTACCATCATTACGTCCTTCAATTATGCAAACTGCTCAGTACTTCCGTCGGCTTCTGGCTTCTTATCTGTAGATGGTTTTGCGCTCTCAGTTTCTCCACTTCCAGTTCCAAGCTCAGATGAGGCCTCCTCTGAATCTACTACTTCGGCGGGCTCTCGCATTGGAATTCTCGCCATTAAGTCATCAATCTGATTCGTGTCAATTGTCTCAAATTCAACAAGGGCTGCAGCCATTGCATCCAGTATATCTCTGTTATCTTCAAGAATTTTGTAGGCTAAAGAGTAATTAGTATCTATTATTTTTCGTATCTCACTATCTACCTTAGTAAAAGTTTCATCTGAAATATGCTTATGTTTTGTGACTTGACGCCCCAAAAATACTTCGCCCTCCTCTTCTCCATAAGACATTGGTCCCATGACGCTTGACATGCCCCATAACTTTACCATTTTATGAGCAATATCTGTTGCACGCTCAATATCATTACTAGCTCCAGTAGTTACCGCATCTTCTCCAAATACTATCTCTTCTGCAATACGACCACCAAACAATGATGCAACTTGGCAATTAAGCTTTCTTTTTGAAATACTATAACTATCTTTTTTAGGTAGGAACATAGTTACACCTAGAGCCCTACCTCTAGGAATAATACTTACTTTATAAACTGGATCATGCTCAGGAACTAGCCTTCCAACAATCGCGTGCCCAGCCTCATGAAAAGCTGTCATTTCCTTTTCAGAAGCATCCATAACCATTCCTTTGCGCTCTGAACCCATCATAATTTTATCTTTCGCTTTTTCAAACTCACCCATTCCTACTAATTCTTTACTCATGCCTGCAGTAATTAGTGCAGCTTCATTTGTCAAATTAGCTAAATCAGCGCCTGAAAATCCAGGGGTACCTCTTGCAATGTCAATTGATTTAACATTTTTTGCAATTGGTAATTTTCTCATGTGTACTTTTAAAATAGCATCACGGCCATTAATGTCAGGTAATCCAACAGTCACTGTTCTGTCAAACCTTCCGGGCCTTAATAAAGCTGGATCTAAAACATCAGGCCTATTAGTTGCCGCAACAACAATAATACCTTCTGATCCCTCAAAACCATCCATTTCAACCAACATTTGGTTAAGCGTTTGCTCACGTTCATCGTGTCCACCGCCCATTCCCGCACCACGCTGACGACCTACAGCATCAATCTCATCAATAAAGATAATACAAGGTGCATTTTTCTTGGCTTGTTCAAACATATCTCGTACTCTAGAGGCTCCAACACCAACGAACATCTCCACAAAGTCAGAACCAGAAATGAAAAAGAAAGGAACATCTGCCTCACCAGCAACGGCTTTAGCTAATAATGTTTTACCGGTTCCTGGAGGGCCAACCATAAGAACACCTTTCGGGATTCTTCCACCAACTTTAGTAAATTTTCCAGGATCAGAAAGAAAATCAACAAGTTCGCTCACTTCTTCTTTAGCCTCTTCAACGCCAGCAACATCCTCAAAGGTGACGTGCGATTCATCTTTTGTAATTAGGCGCGCTTTAGACTTTCCAAATGACATTGGATTATTTTTTCCACCCATTGCACCACCTGCGCCTTTCATTGTGTACATAATGACACCAATTAGTAATAGTATTGGTGCGAGTGAAATGAGTAGCTGCTTTATAAAACTTTCTCTTGCAGGAGGCGTAGCTTGAACTGAAACGCCATTATTTAGAAGGTCGCCCATTAGCCCAAGGTCCCCTGGACTGTATGTTTCAAATTTTTCGCCAATTGCTGTAACACCACTAATATTGCTACCAGCTATCTTGACACTAGAAACGTTACCTTGCTTCACATTTTGGATAAATTGAGAATAGCTTATCTCGTTTGTTTCATCCGCAACATTAAACTGACCAAAAAGAGAGGCAAGTACACTGCCTAGGACCAACCATAGTAAAATATTTTTATACATATTATTAACTTTAACCTGAATTAGAAATGTAAATATACCCTATTGATTTTATATATATAGGTTTTGATAGCATTTTTCAAGGTTTAATCAATATATTTTATAACTATGACATAATGATAATCTCTAGGTTAAAACTTAATTAGTTGCATTATTTCTTACCCTGTTTTCTTAAAAAGCATGAACATTAAACCCGAACAACTCCAAAATCATCTCTCAAACCAGCCTACATCCCTTTATTTTGCTTTTGGTGCTGAAATACTTCTGGTTGAGCAATCTCTAACGACTATAAAAAATAATGCTAAAGAGCGGGGATTTAATGAGCGCTTTAGATTTGATATTGACGGTAATTTCGCTTGGGATACTATCTTTAATTTGATTTCTAGCCCTTCACTTTTTGCAGACAAGCGGATCATCGAGTGTCGACTTACAACAGGAAAGATTGGAGTCAAAGGCTCTAAAGCACTTTCTGAACTTACCGATAACCTTCCAGAAGATATTATGCTAATCATCTCTTCTGGAAAACTAGATTTGGCGCAGCAAAAAAGTAAATGGTTTAAAGCTCTGGATAAAAAAGGGGTTATTATTCAGCATTGGGAGGTTCAAAGCGACCAACTTGTTGGCTGGATTGTTAAGCATATGTCCCAGCTTGGCCTTAGCTCAAGCAATGAAATTGCAAATGCGATAGCTTACTGCACTGAAGGAAATCTTCTTGCTACTATGCAGGAGATACAAAAGCTTCAAATTGCATATCCAGATGGAAATATAAATCTAGATGAATATTTAAGTCAAATTGATCAGCAATCTCAGTACACAGTTTTTGGAATGATTGATGCAGCACTCAAAGGTGACACGGAAAAAGTAAATAAAATTTTCAGCTCACTGGTTGATGATTCAACGCCACCAGTCATTTTAATTTCATCGCTCTATCGTGAAATAAAAAGCTTAGTTACAATGTCAATCGAACTTAAAACCGATCAAACAATTGATACAATTCTTAATAATCATAGGGTCTGGCAGAAAAGAAAGCCATTGATATCAATTGCCCTTAAAAAACATAGTTATCAGCAGCTACAAAAACTTCTTTTAGCACTCGGGCGTATTGACCGTTCTGTCAAAGGCATGGATAATCTTAACGTTTACGATGAACTACAATCCGTAGTCATCACTTTATCGGGGAAAAATAGTGGGCTCAATAGCTAAATTAATATCTAACATAGGTCAAAAAGCCCTAATTGCTTCCAACACTCTGCGCATCGCCCACACAGATACAAAAAATAATGCATTACTTAATATTGCTGCTGCGATTCAAGAGAATAAGCAAACTATTCTTGATGCAAATTCTTTAGATATAGAAATTGCCAAAAAAAATAATATTGACTCTGCACTTTTGGATAGGCTAATGCTTAACGATGATAGGCTTGAAAGCGTTGTGGAAGGTCTCAATCAAATCGTCTTATTGAACGATCCTATTGGCGAGGTTTCTGATTTAAAGACTAGGCCTAGCGGAATTAAAATTGGAAAGATGATGGTGCCGCTTGGCGTTATAGGGATGATCTATGAGTCACGCCCTAACGTCACTATTGATGCAGCCGCTCTTTGTATTAAATCTGGAAATGCGGTCATTCTAAGAGGTGGCTCTGAGGCAATCAACTCGAACATGGCTTTTTACAATTGCATTAAACAAGGACTAAAGCAAGCTGGCCTCAACCCCCACTCTGTGCAGCTCATCGAAGTCACTGATCGTGAGGCAGTTACTGAGCTTGTTAAAGCAAGTGACTATGTTGATGCTATTATTCCAAGGGGTGGCAAGGGACTTATAAAAAATGTCAGTAGTAATGCTAGAGTCCCAGTTATTAAGCACCTTGATGGCGTTTGTCATACCTATCTAGATATCGATGCTAACCCACAAAAAGGAATTGACATTGCATTCAATGGCAAAACTCGTCGGTATGGAGTTTGCAATGCAACTGAGACACTTCTTGTGCATGAGGGATTTGATACAAAAGCACTATCAAAACTCATAGAGCTTTATAACGAAAAAGAAGTTGAAATACGTGGATGTGAAAAATCACAAAAACTCTCCAATGTTATCAAAAAAGCGTCGGAAGATGACTGGTATGAGGAATATCTTGGCCCAATCCTCTCAATGAAAATTGTTGAATCGGTTGATGAGGCTATTTCTCACATCAACAAATATGGCTCAGCTCATACCGATGCGATCGTAACTGACAATGACGCAAATTCAAAAAAATTCCTCTCTGAAGTTGACTCATCCTCTGTCATGGTGAATGCATCAACTGGTTTTGCTGATGGTTTTGAATATGGACTAGGCGCAGAAATTGGAATAAGTACTGGTAAGTTTCATGTCAGAGGTCCAGTCGGACTCGAGGGCCTGACATCACAAAAATATATCGTCATAGGTGACGGACAAATAAGGCCATAGAGAGTATATGCAATGACAATCAAAGAGACGCTAGCAATTATTCAACGAGGAACTGAAGAAATTCTGCCCTTAGATGAGCTAAAGAAAAAACTTGAAAAAAATAAACCATTAAGAGTTAAACTAGGAATGGACCCAACAGCTCCAGATCTTCATCTTGGGCACACAGTTGTCATTAACAAGATGAAACAACTACAAGATCTTGGTCATGAAATTATTTTCTTAATTGGTGACTTTACTGGCATGATTGGAGATCCAACTGGAAAAAATGTCACTCGGAAGGCACTAACTAAAAGTGAAGTTTTAGAAAATGCTAAAAGCTATGAAGATCAAGTTTTTAAGATTCTTGACAAGGACAAAACAAAGATAGCGTTTAATTCTGAGTGGATGGGTAAGATGAGTTCATCAGAAATGATTTCTCTTGCATCAAAACATACTGTTGCAAGGATGCTTGAGCGTGATGACTTTTCCAAACGTTATAAATCAGGTCAACCAATTTCAATACATGAGTTTTTATATCCGCTAGTTCAAGGATTTGATTCTGTTGCACTTCAGGCTGACATTGAGCTTGGGGGCTCTGATCAAAAATTTAATCTACTAGTTGGTAGAGACCTTCAAAAGCAAGCAAATATGGAGCCTCAGGTTATTCTTACTATGCCAATACTAGAGGGGCTTGACGGCGTTCAAAAGATGAGCAAGTCACTTGACAACTATATTGGTATTGATGAACCTGCAGACAGCATGTTTGGCAAATTGATGTCGATTTCAGATGAGCTTATGTGGAAATACCTCGAGCTTTTAAGCTTTGAATCAATGGAAACAATCGAATCCTGGAAACAAGAAGTTGTGGATGGAGAAAATCCAAGAAACATTAAGTTTCGCCTTGCTCAAGAAATTATTACGCGTTTTCATGATAGTGATCAAGCTAAAAAAGCACAGCAAAACTTTATCGACCGATTTGCGAAGAATCAAATTCCAGATGAGATGGATGAGTTCACTTTTTCACAAGGAACTAAGATTGCAAACCTGCTTAAAGACTCTAACCTTGTATCCTCAACATCCGAAGCATTTCGAATGATTAAACAGGGCGCTGCAAAAATGGATGGTGAGAAAATAATTGACAAGGATTTAATGCCCGTCGCTGGGACATCAATCTACCAAGTAGGTAAAAGAAAGTTTGCGAGAGTTACAATTAGCTAATTTACATTAATCAAGAGTATAATAGAGCTATCTGGGGATGACATGGCTTCGACGAGGAGTTGGATTTCAAGGATGCATGTCGAGGACAAAGATTGCTCGTAAAAACGTTCTTTAAATAATAGTTGCAAACGAAAACAACTACGCTTTAGCAGCATAATGCTAACCGTTACTTGAGAGTCGTCTGTACTTTTGGGATAACGGTCGCTTACAGACTCGCCACTATTATTATTTTAGGATAATAGGGTTAAAACCTAATCTAAAATCGCTTTCTACATCCCTGTTGGTCGGGTGGTAAAAAGTTAACTCAATAGGCCTTTACTAAGCATGTAGACTTCTTGACTGAAAGTTTTCGGACGGGGGTTCAATTCCCCCCATCTCCACCACCTAAATCCTACTATGAAAGCATTCTCATTTAGAGAGTGCGATAATATGTGTCTGAATATCGCATGATTGAGCTAATAGTAAAACTCTACTGTTGAGACTGAGACATCAGATGTGAAATTACGGCCATAAGCTGCAATAGCTAAGCTTCTTATATTTTTAGCATCTAACTTTGAAGTATTGTAACGCTTACGTTCGAATGTATTAAAAGGCAAGTCAATCATTTTCCAATCAGAATCAGTTTGAAAGGTGGCAGAATAAAAGTCTCCATAATAAGCCATATCATTAGTTATTATATGGATATCATAAGTTTCACCATTACCTCTTACATTGAGACGAATGCCCTGAAGATTTTTGCCATCTTTTTCAGAATTTGCAAATGAAATTCCTGTACGTAATTGAATAACGCCGCCATAATTCCTTGTACTTACATTACCTGTAAGTCTTACATAATAGATTTCACCGTCTTGCTCAAGAGTAACTTTACCAACAGAAACACCTCCCATCACTTGATCACTAATGTATTGCCAGTATTTACCACTATCAGCATTAAATGGGAACGATAGGTCTTCAACAGCAATCGCTTTTGAGCTAATAGTAATCATAACTATTAAGGATAAAAAATAACTTATTTTTGAAATTTTGAACGAATTTTTAAACATATCAGATAATAGTTAGAATGCTAGGCTAATAACTTTGACAATGAATCCACCAACAACTTTGCATTGTCCTGAGTAAAGACTAAAGGAGGTTTTATTTTAAGAACATTATTATATGGCCCATCAGTACTGAGAAGTATGCCAAGCTCTTTCATTTTATCAGTAATCAACTTTGCCTTTTCTGTTGCCGGCTTCAGCGTTTTTCTGTCTTCAACCAATTCGATTCCAATAAATAATCCAGCTCCTCGAACATCACCAATCAATGAAAATTTATCTTTTAATAAAGACAACTCTGAGAACAAATAATTTCCTACATTTAGGGCATTCTGCTGTAACCCCTCCTGTTCAATTACATTGAGAACAGAGAGTCCAATTGCACAAGAAACTGGGTTGCCACCAAAAGAATTGAAATACTCCATGCCATTATTAAAGACGCTTGCTATTTCAGCTGTGGTTACAACAGCTGCTATAGGGTGGCCGTTACCCAGCGGTTTGCCAATTGTGACGATGTCTGGGATGACTTCTTGTGTCTCAAACCCCCAATAGGCAGAGCCCACCCTACCCAGACCCACCTGAACTTCATCACTGATACAAACTCCAGAGGACGCCCTTATCCATTTATACGACTCCGCTAAAAAATCATTTGGTAACGGAATTTGCCCACCACAACCTAATATCGATTCAGCCATAAAGGTTGAACCCTCACCCTGCTTATTAATTGCCTCCTGAACCGCTTGGGCATATTGTTTTCCCGCCGTTTTAGGATTATTATATTCACCCCTGAATAAGTCTGGCATCGGAACAACTTCAACATGTTTTGGCTTTCCCTGACCACCCTTACTATTAAATTTATAAGGACTGATATTGATTAGAGAGTCGGTGTTTCCATGGTAGGCGTTATCTAGGACAATTGCTCTATCACTTCCAGTATATGCTCTGGCCATTCTTAAAGCCAGCTCGTTCGCCTCACTACCCGAATTTACAAAATAACAAATAGACAAGGGTTTGGGTAATTTACTGCAAAGCTTCTCAGCCAACTCAACAATATTATCATGCAGGTAGCGAGTGTTAGTATTTAATAGTTGATTCTGCTGGTGAGCCGCCTGGATAACTGCTGGATGGCAATGCCCAACATGACTGATATTATTAACACAATCTAAATACTCCTTGCCTTTTTCATCATACAAATATTGCCCCTTCCCCCTGAGTATTTTTAGTGGCTCTGAATAAGCCAGAGAGAGTGACGGGCCCAGGTGTTTTTTTCTCAACTTCAATGTATTTTTTTTAGATTTCACTTTTTAATATATTTTAAAATTACTTAATTCTTTGTCAGCAAAATTTTTCAAAAATGTCCATGCGTATGGCTCAGTAACAGAAATATACTTGTTTTCAGGAAATAGTTTTTTTCGGTAGTTCGCTGTTACTACAGTAAAACATGCGCGTATACAAACAAGATGAATGAGTGACTCAATTTCTTCGTCTCGTAATGGATAAACTGATTGAAATCCCTCTACAACTGACTTGATCTTCGTCTCAGGCTCTGCTTCTTCTAGAATAAGATAAGTGATGGCAACCGCTAATTCGCTTGCTAAAAAAGTATGCGCCATATCGCCAAAATCAATAACGCCAGATATGTGGCCGCTGTCATTTAGAAGTACATTGTGATCATTGCCATCATTATGAATATACTGGGTGCGTAAATATTTTTCATTCGGCACAATGTTTAACTGATAATTTTCAATAAAATGACGCACTACAGCTTTATCAGGCTCACTCTCAATATAGTCTAAATGACTTTTCAAAAAGTCAATATTTCTAACATCCCATATCCATTTACGCTTTAAATCTGGATATCCAAACTCTCGAAAAGCAACATCCAACTTACCCATAAAGGCGCCAAATTCTTCCAATAAGAAAGACTCAGGACTCTCAATATCCTTTATAAAGTGTCCTGCTAAAAAAGATTGTAAGCGAATAAAACAGCCATTATGCTGACTAATAAACTTACCGCCTTCAGTCTGAATCGTACTTGGTACTTGTATGGATGAATCAAAGTTGGAGATATGCTTCAAACTAGCGACCTGTAACTTAATAAGCTCAACATCCTCCGCCGGATTTGAAATCTTTAATACAAATTCCTTGCCATCTTCACGTTTCAAATAAAAATTCTGATCTCGCTCACTATCCAAGACTTTAACTGAGACTTCAAAACCGTATAAAGTTTTTGCTATTTGGTGGGCTTCAGACGGGCTAAATCTTGATGGGGGGGAGGATATAACAGACATAAGTATTAAGTTACCAAAAAAAAGTAAACCCAGTAAAGCTGAATAAAAGCTGACAATTGTATCAAACTCTAGCCATGGGCTTTATTTTTTTATAGTGCATAAAAATAGAGTCAATATTCTAAAGATTATTTTGTGTAATATAATTCTAATATGAGATTTGCACTTTTAAATAATGAACGTATTGAAGCAGCTAAAGGAGTCAAAGGTTTCTGCTCTTATTGTGGCTCTCAACTAATTGCAAAATGGAGTGAGATGAAATGATTAAAAAATATAACAAGGAGATGAAATTCATCACTTCTAAGGCAATTGCTCATAGCACAATAGTAGAACTAAAAAACGAACTAAAGACAGTTAAGCATACTGTGGATTATTGGTTCGGTATGTTTAAGAACAGGGCGTTTGGTGAAATTAAAGATGGCAATCTTTCTTATGAAGAGTGGAGAGATATCTATATTAAGAATGGTTGGCTAGAAGTGCCAGAGTACAGATGTTTTTGTAACCCAAAAGGTGTAACTAATTCTGATGATTGGGCGGCCTATGAACTGGATAAATCATATCTAAATATCTGGAAGAAATGGTATCAGTACCATGAGAGATGGAAGTTCAGAATAGCCAAACTAGAAAGTGAGAGGTTTGATATTCGCAGAATTGAAGAACTGACCGACACGACAATAAATGAATGTCTATTAGCCATTCTAGGGCTGAGTCCATCTATTATTGGTAAGGCAGGATTTGAAAAGTTTAGTTTTGGAGAGAGGTTATTTGAAATAAAAGATATCAAATATCAAGACTACAAAGGTAACAACCTTACTATCAACACCAGAATATATGCTAATAATAGTTTTGGACACATCGAATGGCGTCTCAGACAGAAGGAGGAATATGTCTTGCTTGAAAGATTAGCAACACGAGGTCAACCCTCAAACTTTTCAGACTTTATTCGCTCTGAGAAATTTCTTAAATGGGCATATGAATATGGATATCTAATGGAAAGAGTATTCAAGATTAGAAACATTAGCGACAGCCCTTGGGGAGAGGATTTTGCACTTAAACTTTATCAAGAATTAATAAACATTGGATATATTAAAGGTAAGTTTGAATATATGTGGGAGCGAGAAGATGGCATGTCAGAATCCTCGCTTCACTACCTTGCTAATGAACTTTTAAACGCTGACCTTATTCCGTCAAAACACCACTTTACTAGTATTGAAAAGTATATTGAATATAGCTCTCCAAAGCCTTTAAGAAAACAATATAACGAGAACACTGAAACAACGAACTATGCTGAAAAGAATCCTTTTTCAGCAGAATCTGACTTAATTGACAAGGCTATTACAAAACTAGAATTAGACAGAGATAATAAACTAAAGGAAAAATAAACTGCCAGTAAATGGACTATTCCATTTAGCCTAACAAGCATATATTAATAATAAAACTCAACTGATGAAACTGATAAATCAGATTTGAAATCACGGCCATAAGCCACAATACCAAAAGTCTTTATATCTTTAGCACTTATGTTTGAGTCTATATTATCTTTGAGCTTCTTAAATTTATTAAAAGGTATTTCAACTGTTTCCCAGTTTGGGCTTGTATCAAATGTAGCAATTTTATAGCTAGTAGGAAGCCTATAAAAGATAGTAGTCTGAATAAAAATATGATATTTTTCTCCATTACCTTTAACTTTTAGACGGATGCCTTTAAGTTTTTTTCCTTCTTTATTTGAATTATGAAGTAGTTTGAACATCAATGGTTTATTGGACAGTGATGTTGTGGTACGTAATTGAATAAAGCCACCATTGTTATCAGTGCGAACATTCCCAGAGAGCCTTATAAAAACCTTGTCTGCATCTTGCTCAAGTGAGACCTGACCCTCGGAGACTCCTCCCATTACTTGGTCACTAAAATATCTCCAGTCGTTTACGTTGTCTGGAGTGAATGGAAAGCTAAGGACCTCCTCATTAGCAGAAGCTATTGTTGTAAAAGTTAACAACAATAGAATTAGTAGTTTTTTCATAATTTAATTATAAATAATGAATATAAAGAGCAGGTGAAGATTGGGAGTTTTTTTTTTGATAAATATTTACGATACTAGGAAAATTCAAACTTCTTTTGATGTACTAGAGAGTTATCCAGTAGTTATCTTTTATGTTGTCTAAAATATAACAATAAATTTATATAACCTCTAAAGATTTAATGCATCACTAATGAAGATAGTCAAAAAACAAAGTATCGCAATCATTGGTGGCGGCGCAAGCGGAATTTTTGCTTCGCTTCGATGCGCAGAAGTTGCGAAAACAGAAAAAATTAATGTTGACATTCATGTATTTGAAGGCTCCTCCAAACTTCTAAAAAAAGTTCGAATTTCTGGAGGTGGTCGTTGCAATGTGACTCACCATATATTTGAGGTTAACGATTTTTGTTTAAACTATCCACGTGGTCGTAAAGAGCTACTCTCACCTTTCCAAAATTTTCAGGCATCGGATACAGTTGATTGGTTTGAAAAAAGAGGTGTCGAACTTAAGTATGAATCTGATGGCCGTATGTTTCCTGTGACAGATGACTCTGAAACTATTATTGACTGCTTTATGCAAGAAGCCAACAAACATGGAATTAAACTATTAAATAAGATGAATGTCAAAAGTCTGAAAAAACTAGACAATGGAAAAATATCCTTATTCATCAATGAGGATGAGTCTTTCATTGCTGATTCAGTATTAATTGCAACTGGCAGCATGCCAGGTGGTTACCGACTTGCTCAAAATCTTGGTCATTCAACTACAGAAATTGCGCCTTCACTTTTTACTTTTAAAATTGAAGATGAGATTCTCAAAGACTTATCAGGCACCTCCTTTCCTCAAGCTTCTTTATCTCTTAAAATTGATGGCGCAAAACCTTTTGAGCAAAGTGGCCCACTTTTAATTACTCACTGGGGCCTTAGTGGCCCTGCACTGCTAAAACTTTCAGCATGGGCCGCCCGTGAAATGATGCATACCAACTACAAGGCAAAGCTAATTGTCAACTGGCTTGGTATTGGCCATCAAAATGATGCAGAAAAACTCCTTAGCACTATTAAGAGAGATAATACAAAGACTTCAGTAGGTAACGCTTACCCAAATGATCTAACGAAGCGATTTTGGCTTCAACTTCTGATTAAGTGTAGCATTTCAAAAGAAAAAAACTGGTCAGAAATCAGCAAAAAAGAATTAAATCTTATTCTGAATAATTTATTTAACTGTGAGCTCAATGTTCTTGGAAAAAGCCGCTTTAAAGAAGAGTTTGTTGAGTGTGGTGGGATAAACCTAAAAGAAATTAACTTTAAAACCATGGAAAGTAAAATCTGCCCTGGTCTTTATTTTTCTGGAGAAGTTATGGATATTGATGGCATAACTGGTGGCTTTAACTTTCAAAGTGCGTGGACTTCAGGATGGATCGCTGGGAATCATATGGCTCAAACCAAGAGTAAAGATTGATCCTTTAATATCTATATCTTATTTTTTTGATAAAAAGGCTTCCGCGCAATCACCAATAATCTCTGAGAGAAGTGAGCAATCTTCCAGTGAAAATGTTAGTGGCAATCGGAGATCAAAAAGGCCAGAAAGGATCTCATCAGAGCGTTCTAGACTCTGTTGTTTCACATATTTCCAACTCTTATGATTACTTGTAAATCCATTTGGATTGTCACTGCCAAACCATTTTATCTCAACCCCACGCTCCTTATTTATTACCAGGAATCTGGCGGCATCGACCTCAGAGATGCCAGGCAGCCTAAACTGAATTGAACTCCCCACATAGCTCTCCTCAATCGGGCGCTCAGGAAGTTCAACTCCTTTGATCTTTTTGAGGCTTCCCTCAACTAACTGGTAACGCTCATTCCAGCGCTTAATATTTTTTTCAAGAGATTTTAATTGTGGCCTAAGAATAGCAGCCCTTAGATTATCCATACGGCCTGAATAGTTTGGAGTCTGCAATCGAATATCTGCAAATACTTCTTTATCAGGTGCAGCACCATGCCTCCCATAGAGCATATAAGACCCTGAAAGAATAATAGCACGCGCCATGAATTCTGCATCATTCGAAGTCAGCAAACCCCCTTCACCTGAATTTAAATGCTTATAAGTTTGGGTACTAAAACAGCCAGCAAGTCCAAAATTACCACTCCTTTTATCACCCCATTTGGCTCCCATTGTATGGGCACAATCTTCAATTAAAATCAAACCATTATCTTCAACAATTTGCATCAATTTATTCATATCAACTAGATGCCCCCTCATATGAGATATCAGTAAAAAGCGGGCCTTACTTGATATGGCTTTCCTTGAAAGGTCCTCTAAATCAAGAACAAGATTTTCATTGATTTCTATGAAAATAGGCTCACCACCAGCATTAGAAATTGAGCCTGGAACTGGCGCAAGGGTATACATATTAGTCAAAACTTTTTCACCAGCTTTAAGTCCAGCAGCCTTAAGAGAGACGCTCATTGCATAGCCACCAGATGCACAAGCAAGACAGTAACGACTTCCTTGAAAATTAGCGAAGTCCTGCTCTAATAGTGATGCTTCAGAAAACTCTTCACCAATTGAGTTGTATCGATGAAGCCTTCCCGACTTCAGAACCTCCACAGCAGCATCAATCGCCTCTTGACTAATAGGTTCTTGTTGAGTGAAGGGCCTTGAAAATACTTTTGCAGTCATTATTGCTAGTAGCCATTTGAATATTAAATAAGAAATCAAATAATATACAAAATCCTCGTCTTAAAGATAATATTTTTTAATACTTCACTAAAATAGTAGCCAAACAAACCTTATAATTTGCTATATGAAGAACACGCCCCCAGTTGTAATTGTTGCCATTATTGTTGCCGTAGTCGTAATACTTGTTCAGTACTTATTTATTTACTAACTGCTAGAGGTCCGGCGTCAACGATTGCTTTATCAACATCAAACTTTTTAAAGTTTTCTGCAAATAGATTCGCGAGTTTTATAGACTCACTATCATAACTTGACTTATCTTCCCATGTATCACGGGGGTTAAGGTAAGCCTCATCAACTCCTGGAATAGATTTAGGAATATCAAGATTTAAGTAGTCGAGGTGTGTCACTTTTGATTCAAGAAGGGCGCCGCTTTGACAAGCAGAAACTATTGCGCGAGTTACAGGAATAGGGAATCTTGATCCTGATCCTCCTGGAGCCCCTGAACCCCCCGTCCATCCAGTATTAACTAAATAGACTTGTGTATCAAATTCTGCAAGTCGTTTAATTAATAAATTGGCATAACTGCTTGCATTTCGAGGCATAAATGGGGCCCCAAAACACGATGAGAATGCTGGATTAATGCCGGCCTCTGCACCAAGTTCTGTTGAGCCAACGCGCGCTGTATAACCAGACAAGAAGTGATAGGCAGCAGACTCTTTAGTTAAGATTGAAACTGGAGGAAGAACACCTGAAACATCACAAGTTAAGAAAATAACAACTTTGGGCTCGCCTGCAGCATTTTTTTCAACGCGCTTTTCAACGTGCTCTAATGGGTAGGAGCAGCGACCATTTTCTGATATGGAGGTATCATCATAATCTGCATGCTTATCTGCATCTACTTTGACGTTTTCAACTATTGCACCATGACGAATAGCATCCCAAATAATGGGTTCATTTTTCTTAGAAAGGTTGATCGTTTTCGCATAACAGCCTCCCTCAATATTAAATACTGAGCCCTTAGCCCAGCCATGCTCATCGTCACCAATAAGGTAACGATCGGGATCTGCAGAAAGCGTTGTCTTTCCAGTTCCTGAGAGGCCAAAAAACAATGCTGTATCACCATTTTCTCCCACATTTGCTGAGCAGTGCATTGGCAGAACATCCTTTTCAGGCAGCAAATAGTTTTGCACTGAAAACATTGCTTTCTTCATTTCGCCTGCATAACGCATGCCAGCTAACAATACTTTTCTTTGTGCAAAGTTAATAATAACAACTCCATCTGAGTTGGTTCCATCACGCTCAGGATTGCACTCAAAAGATGCGACATTTAAAATCATCCAGACTGGTTTATCTTTAGGATTATATGTTTCGGGCTTAATAAACATATTTCTACCAAATAAGCCTTGCCAAGCAGTTTCAGTATTGACTTCAACTGGAAGGTAGTGGGATTCATGCGCCCCAACATGAAGGTGGGACAGAAAATGATCATTTTGAGATAAGTGATCACTAACTCTAGTCCATAGTTTATTAAACTTTTCTTCTGAAAAAGGCCTGTTAACATCGCCCCAGTCAACTGAATTAGAAGTTGCAGAATTATCAACAATAAAGCGATCGTTTGGACTTCGACCAGATCGCTTGCCTGTTGTGATAAGCAAAGCTCCAGTATCTGTTAATATTCCCTCATTAAGAGATAATGATTTTTCAATCAGTTCAGACGGTGACAAGTTTTTTAGAATCATTTTATTTATTCCAGATTTGATAGTGATTACTGCTAAAGCATTCAAAAAATGAATTATCACATAAAAATTATTCTAGCATTGCATAAATGTTTCACATAATGAAACTTCTTTTAAACTCATTATATAGTTCATTTTAATCTTAAAAAGAACTCATCCATATGTGGGAAATTTGTACTAATTAATTCTTTCAGATTAAGGCTCTTTAACATCAGCCTAGCTTTATGTTTTATGTTTTAAATTTAAAAAAATGTTTAAAATGAAATTATGTTTCATTTTTTATTACGTATTTCTAAAATTACCTTAAAATTATTTATTAATTTATAGCTTTACAATTCTTTGAATTTCCAAGTCACCTTTATAAAGAGCCTCTAATTAAATAATATTAACATGCAAATGACTAAATCGACAGAAAAATCAAAGCCTATCAAAAGCGGGGTTGAGTCAGTGGAACGAGCTCTGCGTTTACTTGAAGCATTTAATATGGGTGATAATGGTCTTGCACTTAAAGAGCTTGCGCAAAGAACTGGCCTGGATAAAGCCACAATATTGCGACTTAGTGTATCACTTGAAAAGTTTGGTTATCTTACTCGTGATTATGATGGTATTTTTCACCTTGGCGCGTCGCTTTGGCATCGTAGTTCGGTTTACCGTGACAACCTTCAACTAGGAAATATTATTCGCCCAGCTCTAATAGAACTTGTTGAAAAAACAAAAGAAACCGCTGCATTTCATGTCTTGCGTGGCAATTCAAGTGTAGTTCTTTATTGTGAGAATTCTAAAAGAAGGATGCGATATCATATCGATGAAGGAGAAATAAATCCGCTTAATCTTGGTTCTTCTGGAAAGGTGCTAGAAGCGTTTGTAAATCCTAAAACATCTCAGTCTAAAATTATCCAGGATCAGGGATACTATATTAGTCATGGAGAGCGTGACCCTGATATTGCAGGTATTACAGTTCCTATTTTGGGACGTGATAGAGAGCTCATTGGTGTAATCTCATTGTCGGGACTTACAAGTAGATTCACTGACGAGAATATTGAAAGCTTTCTAGAGGCTTTAATATCTACCTCTAAAAAAGCTTGCTTAGCTTTTGGTAGTAAGTAATATAAGTTTAAGTGGTTTTTGTTTGCTATTTAACAAATCGCATCTTCTAAGTCTCTCCTACAAGTCCAAATCTTCTTTGATGTTTGAGGGAGATTAATTACTGACCCCAGCATTATAAAAAAAAACACTTGCTAACTTTATGTTTTATCCTTTAAAGATAACGTAAGTTCAAATTTAGCAACGACGTCAGGAGACAGCGAAGGAACAGTAGCTTCAATATTCAATTTATAATTATGCCTCTCGCCTGAACTTGCAGCAGTTTTTACCAGCTCTTTAATTGCCAAACCATCTCTGCATATAAAGTGGACATCGCCCTCAGGACGCTTTAGAAAATCAGCCTTAAAATCTTTAAATATTAAAGTTATTTTTCGTCCACTTTCTTGAATTGGATCCATCGCTAAAAAGCCGCCAGTAATATCAGCGCCGACTGCTAAAACACCAAAATACATACTTCCTAAGTGGTTTTTAGTTCTTCGCTTAAAAGGGATTCTAATTTCAATCTTTTCATCCGTATGCTCAATAACCTTTGGGCGACAATACCAAATCATTGGTACTTTGGTTATACCAAATAAGCGTATTAATCGATTTGTTTTAAGTGCTCTTGAAATCATAATTGTATTAACTTTTCCTATTTATACTGTGTAGTCATCAACAATTGAGCATTGTGCACTTACCGCAGTAGCTGTTAATTTATCCACTCCTTTTGATGGCCATCTAATAATGTCAGCAAAGTAAAAACTTCCATATGAGTACTCAAAGCTTTCGCCATAAAATTGCTCACCATTATTTGAAAAATCTGTAACAACCAATTCAAGGCCTTTGAAATAGTTTTCATCCATTCCAAATTGTATAGAACTCTTCTCAGTAATTCTAAATTTAAATTTCTGAGGAATATAGTTAACAAGGCCGTCCTCTTTTAACTCAACTGCTTGAATCATCTCACAGTAGTAAAGGTCACCAGCTGCTGATAGAGCAGGAAAAGTCAAACAATTAATAATCACAAACAAGATAATTTTTTTCATTTTTACTCTAATTTTTCAGCGTTGAGTTTAGCGAGTACAAGCCTTAACATGATATTGTATATTTAGTTTTATATCGAAAGTAAATAATTTTTTAAGCAATATATAAAGTAGAAATTCATATATATGATATAATATATCTCTCATTAATATTTTTCACTAAAAGATTAATTAAAAGTTTTTTTATACGTATTTCAAGGAGCAAGAATGATTCAGTTTATAGTTCATGATGAAGATGATTCCGTTGGCGTTGTTACCGTCGAAGGATTAAAAGCAAACGACACTCTAAGTGGTTGGATAATGGACCAGGATGTTTTGATAGATATCAAAATTAATCAAGATATTCCAATTGGGCATAAGTTAGCTATTAAGGATTTAAATGAAGATGATACTGTCATCAAGTATGGTGTAGATATTGGTAGAACAATTTCAAAGATTGCTGTAGGTGATCATCTACATGTTCATAACGTAAAAACTAAGAGGTGGTAATGATAAATTTAAATCAAAAAATCCATGGATATCGTCGCGAAAACAATAGAGTAGGAATTCGTAACCACGTTATTATCTTGCCAGTTGATGATATTTCAAATGCTGCTTGTGAAGCAGTTTCTAACAATATTAAAGGCACGATAGCCCTTCCTCATCCCTATGGTAGACTTCAGTTTGGTGAAGATCTAGATCTACATTTTAGGACAATGATTGGTACGGGATCAAATCCAAATGTTGCCGCAGTAGTGGTTATTGGAATAGAGCCAGACTGGACGCAAAAAATCGTTGATGGAATTGCTGCAACGGGTAAGCCAGTTCAAGGTTTTTCTATTGAGAAAAAAGGTGACATACAAACTATCGCTGACGCTTCAAAAGCGGCTTATGATATGGTTCATTTCGCAACAGGACTTCAAAGAGAGCCATGTGACCTCAGTGAAATCTGGGTATCAACTAAATGCGGGGAATCAGACACTACTTCGGGCTTTGGGTCAAACCCAACAGTTGGTAATGCGTTCGATAAGTTATATGAAATGGACAGTACTTTACTTTTTGGTGAAACATCTGAAATTACAGGTGGTGAACATTTAGTTAAAGCTAGATGTGCTAATGATGCTGTTGCTGAAAAATTTATGTTTATGTTTAATCGCTATCAAGATATGATTGAGCGCTTTAAGACAGATGACCTATCTGATTCACAGCCTACTAAAGGAAATATTGAAGGTGGTCTAACTACGATCGAAGAAAAGGCATTAGGCAACATACAAAAGATTGGGAAAAAATGTGTCGTTGACGGCGTTTTAGATAAAGCAGAAATGCCTACAAGTAAGGGCCTATGGTTTATGGACTCTTCTTCTGCAGCTGCAGAAATGGTTACATTATGCGCAGCCTCTGGATATGTAGCTCACCTATTCCCTACTGGGCAAGGAAACATTATTGGTAATCCAATCCTTCCTGTTATAAAAGTTTGTGCAAATCCAAGAACAGTTAGAACGATGTCAGAGCATGTGGATGTTGATGTAACTGGTTTATTAAAGCGTGATATCAATATGGATCAGGCTGGTGATATGCTTCTTGAAAGTCTTATTCACACTTCAAACGGAAGAATGACTGCTGCAGAAATATTAGGGCATCAAGAGTTTGTATTAACGCGTTTATATGAAAGCGCCTAACTATTAATAAACGAGAAGAATATGATCTACTTAAAAAAAGCTGATAAATCAGCAGCATCAAATGTATTAGAAGCACAAAAAGTGGTTCATGACATGCTTGCCAATATAGATAAAGATGGGGAACAAGCAGTTAGAAACTACGCAGAAAAACTAGATGGATGGTCTGGTGAGATTTTGCTCTCAGATTCTGAAATTGACAATATTATCTCTGACGTCCCTCAAAATGTTAAGGATGATATAGATTTTGCATGTCAGCAAGTTTATGAGTTTGCAAAGGCTCAGCGTGATTCTATTGAAGAATTTCATACCAAAAATAATGGCGTTGAAGCTGGTCAAAGACTACTTCCAGTAAATGTTGCTGGATGTTATGTTCCAACCGGACGCTACGCACATATTGCATCTGCATATATGAGTATTGCAACAGCTAAAGCTGCTGGCGTGCCTTGCATCATTGCATGCTCAACGCCGTATCAAGGTAAAAGTATTCATCCGTATGTTCTGTATGCAATGAAGACTGCTGGAGCTGATCACGTTATGACTTTAGGTGGTGTACAAGCAATAGCAAGTATGGCTCATGGACTATTTACTGGAAAAAAAGCTGACATCATTGTTGGTCCTGGAAATAAATTTGTAGCAGAGGCAAAAAGAACGCTCTTTGGACAAGTTGGTATTGATGTATTTGCTGGTCCATCAGAAGTTGCAGTGATTGCTGATGAGCACGCCGATGCTGACGTTGTTGCAATTGATCTTGTGGGTCAAATGGAACATGGTCACGAGTCACCTGGCTGGCTATTTACAACGTCTAAAGAATTAGCTGAAAAAGTAATGGAGTTGGTACCAGAGTATATTGAAAAACTTCCACCAACTGCTAAAGATGCAGCATTCTGTGCATGGAGAGACTATGGTGAAGTTATGCTATGTGAGTCTCGTGAAGAGGTTGTAAAGATATCAGATGAATACGCAGCAGAGCACCTTGAAGTTCAGTGTGAAGATCTTGATTGGTGGCTAGAAAACTTAACATGTTATGGATCTCTATTTCTAGGTGAAGAGACAACAGTGACTTTCGGAGATAAAGCTTCTGGCCCGAACCATATTCTTCCTACAAAGGCAGCTGGTCGTTATTCTGGAGGTCTTTCTGCTCATAAATTCTTAAAGGTTTTAACTTGGCAGCGTATGGACAAAGAATCTACACGTCAAATTGCCCAGGCATCATCTAGAATCTCTCGATTAGAGGGAATGGAAGGACACGCAAGAGCTTCAGATGTTAGGCTAAGTAAATATTTTCCAGATGAAACGTTTGACCTAGGCGCACCTGTATTAGAATAGCTTTATGAACTTAGCAGATTTCTCACTAGAAAATAAAGTAGCACTAATAACTGGTGGTACAAGTGGGGTGGGAAAAATGATGGCGCTTGCGCTTGCTCGTGCAGGCGCATTTGTTTGGATTGCAAGCAGTCGAAGCAATGCAGAAGAAACCCTTCAAGAGATAAAAGATCAAGGCTCTAAAGGCGCCTTCATTCAAGCGGATGTCACATCAACTGCCGACCTTAAAAATATGGTAACTCAAATCTCTAAAGAGTCTGGAAAAATTGACATTTTAGTAAATGCTGCTGGAATAAATCTTAGAACGTCTGCTGAAGAGTTAACACTCGAAGAATGGCAGAAGACTATTGACATTAACTTAACTGCCCCTTTCTACTTAAGCAAGCTTGTTGCCGAATTAATGACTAAAAATAATTGGGGACGAATTATAAATATCGCCTCTCTTCAATCCCTTAGAGCATTTGATAACAGCATTCCATATGGTGCAAGCAAAGGTGGCATTATGCAGCTTACTCGAGCCTTAGCTCAGGCCTATTCAAAGAATGGAGTATTAGTCAATGCAATTGCTCCAGGATTTTTTAGAACAAATCTAACGGAGTCATTATTTCAAGATCCTGAGAAATTAAAGAATTTAGCAGCAAAAACAATGATGGATCGCAACGGAGAAGAAAAAGACATTTTTGGTATTAGTGTTTTCTTGTGCAGTGATGCAAACTCATATGTCACCGGTCAGACAATATTTTTAGATGGAGGGTTTTCAGCAGCATGATTAATAAAATGCAAGCGGTAGTATACACAGCGCCGAATGAAATGACTTTTTATAGTGAATACAAGCCAACGCAAATTGATCGTGATGATGATGTTTTATTGCGCATTGAGTCCGTTGGAATTTGTGGGTCTGATATGCACGCATATCATGGCAAAGACCCAAGAAGAAACCCTGGCTTAATACTGGGCCATGAGTTTTGTGGCGAAATAGTTGAAGGCATTCATAAGGGTCAAAAAGTAACAGGCAATCCACTTATTACATGTGGAAAATGTGAATACTGCCTTCAGGGTAGAGACAACCTTTGCAGTGATAGGGATATGATTGGAATGAGTAGGCAGGGCGCTTTTGCTCAATACATGACCATACCAAATCAATGCCTAGTTCATGCGCCTAGCACTATGAATTCAAACCATGTGGCCTTAACTGAGCCCGCGGCAACTGTGGTCCATGCTGTAAATCTTGCCATAGAAAATTCATTTAAGCCTATAAGCGATTGCCACGTTTTAGTTATAGGTGCTGGTGCTATTGGCCTTTTAACAGCTCTGTTACTTAAATCCCATGGCGTTAAAATGCAGGTACTTGAAACCAATATGGCTAGGCACCCTTGCGTTAAAGACCATGTTGGCGTTATTGCCATTAACCCATTAACCCATTCAGTCAAAGACAGCACATTCGATGTTGTAATTGACTGTGTTGGAAGTGAAAAGACAAATACTCTTTCTATTGCCTCAGTCAAAGCAGGAGGTACAGTAGTTAATGTAGGCCTTCTTAGCTGGACTACGAATATTGACATCCGAAAAATTACACTTCAAGAAGTGAAGCTAGTTGGTTGTTACACCTACAACATGGAGGACTTTAAGTCTGCCTTAAAGTCTATTGAAAATGGAGATTTTGGTGACTTATCATGGATAGAAGAGATGCCTCTGTCTGAAACTGATTTGGCATTTAAGAGTCTTCACAATGGTACAATGGCCTCAGCTAAGGTTATCCTGAAACCTCATTTTTAACAACTTACACATTTTATGAGTATTACTGATCTCCAATTTAACATAGACAGGGACAGCAAGACTCCTATGTGGCTCCAAATAAGGAATGAGTTATTTAATTGCCTTTACCGCGATGAGTTAAGGCCAGGCCAACTAATTCCAAATGAGAAAACACTTGTTGATCTCTTCAACGTTTCAATTGGAACAGTTAGAAAGGCAGTAGGTGCATTAGAAAAAGAAGGCTTCCTTATTCGAAAACAGGGTTTAGGAACTTTTGTCTTTCAGCATGATAAAAGCACTTTCCATTTTGCGTATTTTCATTTTGCATTAAATGGAACTGATGAGATATCCTACCCAGAAGTAGAGTTCATTTCTTTTGAAACAAAAAAAGCCACTAAGTATGAAGCAAAAATATTAAATATTTCTCCTGGGAGTAATGTTTATCAAATATTTAATAAGCTAGGCATTAATAAAAAAAATTATATTGTTGATAAAATAATCATATCACAAGCTAAATTTCCAACGCTAACTGAAGAAATTTTTAAAAACCGAGCTAATACAATATACAACCTATATCAAAATAAATTCAACATATTTATAACAAACTGCTCAGAGAAATTAAAAGCAACTTCTGCAGATAAAACAGTATCCGCTCTTCTCAATGTTAAATTGGATTCACCCATTCTTCGGATAGAGCGTATCGGTCAAACATATCATAACGAGACTATTGAGCTAAGAACATCATTCGTTCATACCGATGACATCGACTACGTCAATACCCAAAACAGCACTTTCGGCGATACATTCTAAGGATTAGACAACACTCGACACTTAGATTTTTCCTGCGTCAACGATTTATGTAAAGCTAAAATTCCTTCAGGTTAACCAAGCCTTGTTTAGCCATAGAGATATTCTGGCAACCATAGAACAATTTGTGGGAAGATAATAATTAACGCTAATCCAACAACTTGAATAGCCATAAATTGCATCATACCTTTATAGATATCTGATAAATCCCAGTCTGGGGCAACCCCCTTGAGAAAGTAGGCAGACAATGCAACAGGCGGCGAAAGCCAAGCAGTCTGAAGATTGACAGCCACAAGGATTCCAAACCAAGTTAAGTTAAAACCTAATTGCTCAATTAGAGGCAAAACGATTGGAATAATGATTAGTACAATTGGCACCCACTCTAATGGCCAGGCC
Source organism: Candidatus Pseudothioglobus sp. Uisw_086 (assembly GCF_048085745.1). Taxonomy (GTDB): domain Bacteria; phylum Pseudomonadota; class Gammaproteobacteria; order PS1; family Pseudothioglobaceae; genus Pseudothioglobus. The sequence goes on from NZ_CP159803.1 coordinate 1,557,811, forward strand.
AACAAGAAAATAAATGCCATAACTATTAGCAATATTGCTGTTGGTGGAAGATCTAAAAGCATTAATGCCTCAGTAATCATCGTTGGTGTTCCCAATCTAGAAAAAACTGAGCCAAAAAAGTTTGAGGCACAAACTAAAACCATAATTAATGTAGTAATTTCAAGGGTTTTTAATAAAGACTCTTGAAAAACTTTAAAATTTAACTTTCGGTACGCAAGTGTTAAAAATATCGCACCCACTGCTCCCATTGCAGCACCTTCTGTAGGCGTTGCTAGGCCAGCCAATATACTTCCTAAGGATGATCCCACCAATAGAACGGGCGGAACAAGGCCTTTGAAAAACTCAATCCACACCTCTCTCATAGAGTCAGGAATAAGGTCTTCAGGAACGACAGGGCCTAATGATGGATTTAAGTGGCATCTAATAAGTGTATAACCTGTGTAAAGTACTGCTAACATTAGTCCAGGCATAATTGCCGCAGCAAATAAATCCGTTACTGGAACATTTAGAATAGGGCCCATAACAACTAACATAATGCTTGGAGGTATCAAGATTCCCAAAGTACCGCCAGCAGTAATTGTTCCTGCAGCCAACTGAACATCATAGCCCGCTCTGTTCATTGTCTTAGCTGACATAATTCCTAAAATCGTGACTGATGCACCCACAATACCTGTTGCAGCTCCAAAAATTACTGAAACAAAAAGAACGGCTACAAATAAAGAGCCTTTGGTTCTGGCAAGTGCCATCTGAACGGATGTGAATAACCTCTCCATGAGATTAGCCTTCTCCATGAGAATACCCATAAAGGTGAACAATGGAATTGCTGCGAGGGTTTGCTCAAGCATACTCCCAGAAAACTGAAAGGTCATTAAGTAAAAAACAAGATCTCCAAAACCTATATAGCCAAAGAAGACTCCTAAGAAAATTAACGTAAATGAGATTGGAAAGCCAATAAATATGGCAAACAACATGGTTAATATTAGGACAATGCCTAGTACTTCTGGAGTCATGGCCATCTCCTATTTTTGATTGCATAGACGCACTTAAGCACCTCTGAAACGCCTTGAATTAAAAGGAAAATAAATCCAACAAATAAGGCAAACTTAATTGGATACATATAAGGCATCCAGGCAGTGTCCATACCCCTTTCCATGATTGACCAAGATTTATAAGCGTACTTATAGCATGCCCACGCAGCGCCTATCAATCCAGGAAAATAAAATAATATATATAAAGTTAAGTCAATGATTGCTTGAGTCTTGACCGACCAATCTCGATACATAAAGTCCGCTCGTATATGAATGCCTTTTGAGAGTGCATACCCAGCGCCGAGCATAAACATTGCCCCTGCCCCCATTCTACTAATATCGTAGGCCCACATTGTTGGGGAGCCAAAGAAGTGTCTTCCCACAACCTCAATAAACATGGCAGTGAATACTGGAACAGTGAGCCAACATGCTAACTGACCAACTCTGAGACTGAAGAGATCAATACTGAGAATTATTTTTGCCATTAACTTAGGCATATCATCCGGCATGACCCCAGTATATGATCTGCCCTCAGCTATCATTTCATCTGTAATGTCTAATTCATTAATATCTTCTTTTTCTGACATAAATGTACCCAATTATAAATCTAAAAAACACTACAGCTATTGTAACAAATTTTAGGATTCATTAAATAAAACCCTTCTATTAATATGGCTTTTCTAACTTCAGGATAAAGGAGAACCTGAAGTTAGAAAAAATATATTTAGATAAAAAAAAGTTGCCAACAGTTTTCACTATTGGCAACTTAGTTTTTAAGTTTTACTAAAGATCTTTACTGTAAAGTCTTCGTAAAAGCTAAACCTAACTTAGCGTTAGAAGACTGAGCTCCTGACCAGAAAGGTACAGCTTTTTCAGCAAAATCTCTCTGTGATGCCCATACTTCAGCAAAGAATGCATTTTCATCAGCATTCTTTTGAAGTTGTGCTTGCGCAGCAGCCATAAACTCTACGAAGTAGTCTTCAGGCGTATCCATTAGCTGAACGCCTTGCTCTAGCAAGTCTGCCATTGCAATACCGTTTGCATAGATACGATTTGACATAGAGTCAAGTCTTGCTGCTCTTGCAGCAACATGAATAGCATGTTGGTCACGAGCAGAGATCTTATCCCACACATCGCCATTAATATACATATCTGCATTCACAACGTTCTGGTGAAGTCCTTGTAAGTAGTAATACTTAAGAACTTTTTGGAAACCAAAGTCTCTGTCCGGCTCTGGGCAGCACCATTCTGCTGCGTCAATTACGCCTTTCTCAAGTGCTGGAAGAATATCACCACCACCCATAGCTACAGCTGCGACACCAATGTCTTTATAAACTTGACCTGGGAGTCCTGGAGGTGCACGGAATCTTAATTTACGGAAGTCATCCATACTATTGATTGGCTCTTTAAACCAACCTAGCGCTTCAGGACCAACCGGTTGAAGCATCAAACCAACAACATTTAGGTCCATCTCGTCCCATAGTTGATCGTATAACTCTTTACCACCGGCACTGTGGAACCAAGAAAGCCATGCAATATTATCAATACCAAGGCCAGCTCCAGCGATTGGAGAGCCAAACAGCATTGCTGCAGGGTGCTTACCAGACCAGTAGTGAGTCCATGCAAATCCGCCATCAATTAGACCAGCGTCTACAGCATCGATAAGGTCAGCGTTAGGTACAACAGAACCTCCAGGGAGGACTTCCATCGTTACTCTACCATCAGTTAATGCAGCAACATCCTCTGCAAAGTCTCTAACGTAACCAACTTCACTACCTGTAGAGTTTAATACAGATTGAATTTTTAAATTGACCGCCATAGCGCTTGAACTAGCAGTAAGCAATGCTACAGATGTCAAAAGAACAACTTTATTTCTAAACATAAAATCTCCTAATTAATCTAAATAAATATAAAAAGTACTTTGATTAGCGATAAGTTTAAAAACACTTAAAGCATTTAATCAACTTTTAGTATACATCAATTGATATATATGTATTGTCTAATTCTTAAATAAAATTACTATTTAAGCTATATAATTTAATTAGAAATAAATTGATTCACTAAATATACTTACATTAATAATTTCACTGTATATCATTTATATATTTCAATCTATATTATTCTTGATTAATAAAATAATTTACTACTAGAAGTATATGAAAGAGAAATATGATTACATTATTGTAGGAGCTGGCTCGGCTGGCTGCCTATTAGCAAATAGGCTTTCAGCTAATCCTGATAACAGTGTCTTACTGATTGAAGCTGGCCGCAAGGATGACAATCTTTGGCTTCATGTGCCCGTTGGTTATTTTAAAACCATGAATAATCCAAAGTTTGATTGGATGTACAAACTAGAAAAAGACAAAGGATTAAACAATAGAAGAATAGATTGGCCAAGAGGCAAAGTGCTTGGTGGCTCTAGTGCACTAAATGGATTGCTATACATTCGTGGCGATAGGCATGACTATGATAACTGGAAAGATTTAGGAAATAAGGGGTGGGGTTATGATGACGTGCTCCCATACTTTAAAAAGTTCGAATGCCAAGAAAATGGAGAAAATGAATACCATGGTGTGGATGGTGAATTAAAAGTATCCAATCTCAGGCTTAGAAGAAAAATCGCCGATCTCTTTATCAAGGCATCTGAAGAAATAGGCATACCTTACAATCCAGATTGCAATGGAGAGAAACAGGAGGGTGTCGGCTATTTTCAGCAAACCTCATTTAAGGGCTTTCGAAAAAGCTCCTACAGGTCATTTCTAAATGGAAAAATCAGAAGTAGAAAAAATTTAACAATCATCACAAATACTCAAGTTAGTAAACTTGTCTTCTCTGATAAAAAGGTAATAGGCGTTGACTGCATGCAAAGCAATGATCAACCAGATAAAACTATCAATGCTAACCATGAAGTAATTTTATCTGCTGGCGCAATTAGCTCGCCTCAAATATTACAGCTCTCAGGAATTGGAGATGAAAAAAATCTAACAAAACTAGGAGTTAAGGTTATTCACAATAACCCTGCAGTTGGTAAAAATCTTCAAGATCATTTACAAGTAAGGATGGTTTTTAAAACAAATACTAGAACCTTAAATGACGAACTAAACACCTGGTGGAAAAAAGCCTTAATTGGAATGCAATATGCACTTTTTAGGACAGGGCCATTAACCCTCAGTGCCAGCCAAGTTTACATTTTTACTAATACATCCTTAGATGGATCAAGGCCAAATATACAATTTCATATGCAGCCACTAAGTGCAGATAAGCCAGGAGATGGGGTTCATCCTTTTTCTGCATTTACAATGTCTATTTGTAATCTTAGGCCTCAGAGCAGAGGTGAGGTCACTATAAACTCAAAGAATCCAGAAGATCTTCCTAAAATTATTCCAAATTATCTATCTACACAGAGTGATCAAAAAATAGCAATTGACTCAATAAAGGTGGCCAGAAAAATTGCAAATGCCAGCCCACTTAAGCAACATATTCTTGACGAGTTCGTTCCTGGAGGCTCATTAGTTTCTGATGAAGATTTACTTGAGGCTGCAAAAAACAATAGCCAGAGTATTTATCACCCAGTTGGAACATGCAAGATGGGTAATGATAAAGACAGCGTAGTCGATGACCAGCTTAAAGTATATGGCGTTAAAGGTTTAAGAGTTGTTGATGCTTCGATTATGCCAGAGCTAGTCTCAGGGAACACTAACGCGCCCACTATGATGATTGCAGAAAAAGCAGCTGGAATGATACTTAGTGACAACAAAGTCAGTTTGACTAAGTAGGTGCATTTGTGTATTGTTAACCCTATTTTAAATTCAATATAATGCCCTCCTCATTTTCCGATTTTCGTAGAAGCGAATTATTTAAACCAGCAATTATTGTTCCAACTGTAATCATGCTGGTTTTTTCAATATTTAATCTGACAGCGCCCCCAGATCCTGCTCGGATTTTATCGTCCTTTGAGCTAGGAATTGTTAATGAAGATGTTGGACCTTTCCCATTAATTTCAACAAAGGCCATTAAAGGAATTTCCAAAAGCCTCCCTTTTAGAGTGACTCTTCTTAAAGATTCTAATACTGCAAAAGATGCCCTTTTAAAAGGCCAAGTGTCTTCAGTGATTACTTTCCCTGAAAATTTTTCTCAGCTTGCTCTTAGCAATAAAAACCTATCAATCGGAGTATTAAACTCACAGCATTTAACGATTGCTGAAACGCAAATAGCCAGCCAACTCCCATCGATGCTCCAAATGGCGCTGTCAACTTTTGTTTCAAATCTGCGCGCTTCAAGGTTAAATAACCAATCACCCGATTCAGGCATGCTAGTAACTACGAATGTAGAAACAATGTTTAAAGCAAAAAGTTTAGCCTCACCCCCTACGCCCTTTGTAATGAGCTTTACAACTTGGATGGCTTCAATGGTCGGAGCAATTCTTTTATTTCTTGGAACTCGTCAAATGGCATTTCTTAACAGGGCTTATGTACGAACTATTGTTCCAGTTATGACTATGGGATTTGCCAGCTTTACTCTAGCAACAGTTGTTACACTAACAACTCTTCAATGGGATGTATTCTTAATGGCATGGCTAAGTGTATGGCTTGTTAGTGTTTGTTTAACTTGGCTATTTCTTGGGATCTTCGAAATTATTGGACTTTCAGCGTTACTAATTATTCTTCCTTTAGTTCAGTATCAATCTGTGCTGAGTGGATCGGTTGCGCCCGTAAGTGCAGCCCCTGACTGGCTTGAACGCATTGGAACAGCGGTACCTTTTGATGCTATTGGCGCAGCCTATAGGGCTATCATTTTTGGCTCAGATGCAAGCTTGCCATTTATATGGCTATCAAGTGCAGCTTTGATCGGTATTGTCCTCAGCTGGGGATCTGCCATCTTCAAAGGAAGAATGAGAAGGCGCTGGTAATCTCTTTATACAGTTAGTTAGCTAAACTGTTAATATCAGCCTTATACCTTGCAAGTTGTGTGCGTAACCTTTGGTCTTGTTTATCGTTTCTAGAATTTAATATTGCCACTAATAGATGCTGAATTAAATCAGTATTGAAGGTATATGTCGATTGGTAATTCTCATCAACCAAGTCATCACTATGAGTTATCTTTTTCAGCCTTTCTTCCCAGCCTTGTTCTCTTTGAAGGATTAGGCTAAGCTTTTCGTTGAATGCTTTTCGACTCTGAATGCGCTCAGCATCAACCCTCTTCATTTCTTTACTTGTAATTTTTACTAAATCAAGCTGATCTTTAGTCAGTGAACCCATAAAGCGCCTTAAGTTCTTACGGAGGCTTTTGTAACTGTCACTTTGATACACCTGATCGTTGCGAACTAGCAATTTTTTTTCACTCTGAGTAGTTTTAGTTTTTAAAACTTGAATAAATTTTGTGATTTGATCATCTGATAACTCTCTAGCAAGAGGAGTTGCCCACATGATCATTTGATCCTCTAGACGAAACCAAGACTCTTCAACATTATAAGTAATCAGGGTAATGCTTTCTATATCTACCTCATCATTTATAGCCAGCTCTAAGTCACCAATAATTTGAGCATATTTAGGCATTTCTTCCACTCTATGCCACTGAAAAAAAGGCGTTAAAAGCTCATCTAAGTATTTTTTTTGATCACGATCAAGGTCAACATAACTTTGTAGATACCATGGAAAAAGATTATCAAACTGATTATAAATGAAAGTAATTGAACTGCACCCCCCTAAAAAGAGTACCAAAATTAATGCAGCTTTTTTCAGTGTATGTTTCATTATTTAAACTAGTTTTCCTAATTATCAAAAAAATATAATTAACCTAATTTTCCCTATCTATTTAAAAAAAAATATAGATCTATGCTTAAATCACTGCTTGACAATAAATAAACGCCAATTTAAATGAGCAATAAAATTCACAATAAAAATATTGAAAGCGAAACAGTAATAACCTCGCCTATTGAATTAAAGAAAACTATTCCAGTAAGTGGCAAAGGTAAAGAGAACATTTTAACTAGCAGAAAAACTGTGGACGACATTTTTTCAGGAAAAGATGAAAGACTGATGGTAATTGTTGGTCCTTGCTCGATTCATGACATTGGAGCTGCCAAGGAGTATGCCCTTAAACTCAAATCCCTTCAAGAGGAAGTTAAAGAATCAGTCTACTTAGTTATGAGGGTATATTTTGAAAAACCAAGAACAACAGTTGGCTGGAAAGGATTAATTAGTGACCCAGATATGGACAATTCACTTGACGTTGAAAAAGGGCTCCACCAAGGACGTGAGTTTCTTGTATGGCTTGCAGATCAAGGGATTGCTTCTGCAACTGAAGCCCTTAATCCAATCACGCCTCAATATTTAGGTGATCTTATTTCTTGGTGTGCAATTGGAGCAAGAACAACTGAATCTCAAACTCATCGTGAAATGTCAAGTGGGCTCTCTATGACTGTTGGATTTAAAAACGGTACCGATGGAAATTTGAACATGGCAATCAATGCTATTAATGCGTGCTCTTCCCCTCAAAGCTTTCTAGGTATTAATGATGAAGGTCAAATTTCAACTTTTAAGGCTATGGGAAATAAATCATCTCATATTATTCTTAGAGGTGGCATTAAGCCTAATTATTATAAGGATGATGTTATTGAATGCGAAAATCTTCTTAAAGAAAATGGCCTAGCCGCAAGGATTATGATTGACTGCTCTCATGACAACTCAAATCAAGATTATAGAAATCAGGGCAAGGTAATTGAAGACATAACTAACCAAATATCTGCTGGAAATAAATCAATTTTTGGGTTAATGCTTGAGAGTAATTTGTTTTCTGGGAAACAAAAAATATTAGATAACCAAGATGAAATGCATTATGGAGTATCAGTTACAGATGGATGTATTGATTGGCTAGAGACTCATAAAGTAATCAAAAGACTAGCAAAAAAAATATCTTAGTACCTTTAATAAATGAGTTTTAAATACTTTATTCTGGACTCATTAGAATAAAGTATTTTATTACTGGCCCAGTAAACTAATTACTTTAGTTGCAGTTGCTCTTAATTCTGGAATAACTTTTTTCATCATAGTTATTCTATCAAAAAGGTCCGGATCTGAGTCAAGTGTCGATCGCAGTGAATTACCAAAACTCTTTCGAAGAACAGTACCTACGTTGAACTTAGCAACTTGGCGTAAAGACAGCATTTGTATATCTTTATCTTCTAAACCACTTGTCCCATGAATGACTAATGGCAAGTTTAGTGCTTTCTCAAGCTCGTTAAAGCGCTCTAAATCTATTTCTACAGTTCCACTTTCCAAGCGGTGAACATTTCCTATTGAAATTGCAAGCGCATCTGGCTGCCCCTGTTGCTCCATCTTAAGGGCATCAACAACCTCAGTTAATGCAGATTTAATATGATCACGGCCACTTGCATAAGGAACCGAACCCACTTCAGCCTCAACTGAAACTCCTTTAGGGTGAGCATAGTCAACCACATCTTGTATTAAAGAGATGTTTTCAGAGATGGGCAATTGAGATCCATCAAACATTACAGAAGTAAATCCTACATCTATTGCTTCTTTTACCGCATCAACCTCGTAGGTATGATCAAGATGCAAACAAACAGGTGCCTTGGATTTTTCAGCCATAGGTCTTAGCATCCCAATAATTTCTTCCATTGTCATAAATTGACGCATATCAAGATTAATAGATAGAATTACAGAAGCATTCCGAGCCTCTGCAGAATCAACAACCGCACGCGCATCTTCATAACCAAATACATTAAAACAGGCAACAGCATAGTTTTTATCTTGAGCTTGTGTAAGTATATCTTTAAGATTAGTAATCATTTTTTATTTAAATTTATTAAGCATGTCTTGCATACCAGGAATAGTTTCCAATTGATAGGCGTACTCTTTCTGATAATTCATATGCAATGGACGCTGGGTCTCTCCAGCCAAAATAGTGAAATAATACATTTCAAACCCAGGTGCTGCGACACAGGGGTGATAGCCTTTATCAAAGACAAATGTTGAGCTATCACGTATATGATAGACGGGGCCAAAGTCCTCACCATCTGGAGTTAAAAACTGAGCACCAAAGCCATTAGGTGGATTAAAACGAAAATTATAAACTTCATTATGTCGACTTTCTTCAGGAAGCAAATCTACTTCATGTTTATGAGGTGGAAATCCTGACCAACCTCCTGCTCCTACTGTAAATAGCTCACTAACCAACAATTTACCAACTTTTCCTGCAGGCTCTTTACCTAGAATATGCTTGATTTTACGATGCGTTTTAGTGTCATCAGAGCCGTACTGAACCTTATCAATATCGTCTTGTCTTATAACAAAAGCTTCATGGGTTTGATTATGCTTAGCTCCAGAGACAAACACTTCCACTTGATTACTGATACAAGTTAATGTTGCTTCACAATCAACAGGGACATAAACACCCTCAGGATCTCCCTCCCAAATATTTTGTCGCTTACCAACCTCTTTAAAAACTTGCCCTTGAACCTGAACATCTATACTGCCAGTTGCTGGAACAATACATGACTCATAATCAGTTAGTTGATAAGTATATGATTCTCCAGCACTTAGCTTGATGATATTGAAATAGCATAAAGGAACTAATTCATTATTACAATCTATGATTGCCTTATTATTGTTGTCATGTTGAGGGATATGCATATTTAACTCCAAATTGTTTTTGGTTTGATTATTATCTGTTTTTGTAACAGCTCAATTTCTTCCATTTTTGGCATAGCGCTCGCACAGCCTTGTCTTGATACCACTATAGCTGCAGCAGCGCTCCCAGCTTCAATAGCTAGTTGCCAGTCTCTAGAAGACATATAATTTATTATCACATTACCTAAAAAAGCATCACCAGAACCATATGGTTTAAGTGCGGGTAAATTATAAATTCCCGTATCAAGCCGATCTTTACCAAAAAAAAGACTACAGCCACTCTTGCCCCGCTTAAGAATCATTACCTGATTGCTTGAAACACATTGTTTAACCTGTATATTTATATCTTCTTGAAGGATTTTAAATTCTTCTTCGTTGCCAACTAATACATTTGTTAATTCTGCAGCCTCTTGATAAACAAAACGGGTAGTTTTCTGATCAGGCCAGTTCCATGGCCTGTAATCTAGATCTAGCCATACTTTGCAGTCATTTTTTTGAGCATGAACCATCATTTTCAAAGTTTGTTTTCGTGAATCAGCTTCAATTAAGCTGGTGCCAGTTATTATTAGATTTTGGCTTTGAGTAATTGCAAGTTTTACATCTTCATTACAGACAATTTGTAAATCAGCAGGATTATTACGATATATTACTACTTCACAATCCTCTTGGCGTACTTCAGCAATTGCTAAACTAGTCCTCTCATTACCATAAGTTGTTTGCATCATCTGCAAATCAATACCTTCAATTTCAAGACGCAGCCGAACAAATTCACCAACTGGATCGTCAGACAAGGCAGAGATAAGACCTACTTTACCACCTGCACGCTTCATAGCTATTGCAATGTTCGCCCCAGAACCGCCCACATCACTAGCAAATAATTCTGCATCGCGAGTTTTACTGCCTACAGGCTGTGGATATAGATCAAGGCCAGCTCGTCCCACGACCAAGGCATCATATAATCGATTTTCTTTATATTGCATCATGTGATAGATTTATTTCAGACATCCAGCCACTTTCCAGTCATTGCAGAACGGTCAATTGCATCCATGACTTTTTCGATTTTTAAACCGTCGGCAAAGTTTGGCCATACTGGCTGACCCGTTTCAATTGAATCAAGTAAATGTTTAAGCTCACAAACCTTTACATCAATAAAGCCAAGACTGTGGCCTGCATTGGGTAAAAACGCATCATATGGTGGTTGCGCTGGACCACTCAATATTGTTTTAAAGCCCTCCTGTCTTGGATCATCACTTCTTGTATAAAGCTTAACTTCATTTAAACGCTCTTGGTCATGACAAATCATGCCTTGAGAGCCATGTATTTCCCAACTTAATCCACATTTTCTTCCCCATGCTACTCGACTAACACGCAATGTCCCCTTGATTCCACTCTCAAAGTGAGCCAATGCGGAACAGACATCATCGTTATCAACTGGTAATGTTTGTCCTGGATTCTCTGGATCCGAACGCTCCTTATGGACTGTATCGTAATCTCCCACTAGTCGAGTTATTGAACTACCCGTCATATAGTGAGCCATACTAACCAAATGACACATAACATCAGCATTTGCACCAGAGCCAGAAGCTTCACGATTCATACGCCATGAATGAGGTCTATCTGGATCAGCTTCATTATCAACATCATAAATCCCATGAAATCCAATTACTCGACCTATAGCGCCTTCTTCAATGAGCTCTCTAGCACTTTGAACAGCAGGATTTTGAGTATAGTTGTAGCCTAAGATAGTTTGTGCATTGCTAGCTTCAGCAGCTGCGAGCATAGCTTCAGAGTCTGCTAAATTAGTTGACATAGGCTTTTCACACCAAACATGCTTACCAAGTTTGAGAGCAGCTACTGAAATTTCTTTATGAAGCGAATTGGGAACACATACTGAAATCAACTGGACCTTTGGATCATTGACCACATCCATCCAATCAGAGGTGCAACGAGAGAATCCCATTTCAGTTCGCATCACTTCAGCTCTTTCAGAGTTGTAATCACAAATCACCTCCAAACTAGGCCGTAAGCCATCGCCAAAAACACTCCCAGCTGCTGCATAAGCAATAGAATGGGCTTTGCCCATAAAAGCAGTACCAATAACTCCTACACCAATAGTTTTCATTCTCTTTCCTCTATTTGAATTCCAAATTTTTCACAGTAACTTTTAATATTTTTATACCCCATTGTCACATAAGTTAATGGGTGGGCCTTAGCCGGGTCTTGTTCTGCCTCTACAACTACCCAGCCACTGAAGTTGGCTTCGCCCACCATTTTAAATAGCTCTGAAAAATTAAAATCACCGTCTCCAGGAACTGTATAAACCCCACTCAAAACTGAGTTTAAAAAACTTGAATCAGTATCTAGCGAGTGGTTTAATATTTCACCTCGAACATCTTTACAGTGAATATGCATAACTCTATCGTTGTGTTTTTTATAAACTTCTAAAGGATCAGCACCAGCATAAATTAAATGACCAGTATCAAATACTAAACCAAGATCAGTAGTTGTCATAGCCATTAACTTATCTATTTCTTCTTCAATTTGAACAACTGTTCCCATGTGATGATGATAAGCAAGCTTCATTCCATTCGACAAAGTATATTTAGCTAGCTGACTCAACTTTTCAGTCCACTCTTCCCATTGACCATCATCAAGGATAGGGCGTTTTGAGAGTGGCGAACTAATATCTCCATGAACACAAGAGTCCATTTCACAATAAACAATTACTTCCGTCCCCATATCTTTAAGAAGATTCATGTGTGGTGTTATTCTTTCTATCTCATCTTCAAGACTGTCCGCTAACAAGCCCCCACAAAACCAACTAGAAACTACGTCCATACTATATTTATCAAATAATGGTCGTAATATTTCCGAATCCTTAGGCCACTTACCTCCTAATTCAAATCCACGATAACCGGCTTGTTTTCCCTCTGTTAAGCAATGCTCTACTGTAGTATCTTTGCCCAGTTCAGGCATATCATCGTTAGTCCATGAAATCGGACTAACACCAATTTTTACACTCATCTTACTTCTCCAAATTATTGTTAATATTATTTAATCAGCAAGTCTAAATTGCTGAAGTTCCAAAAGCTTTAAATTAAATTCCTCTAGACTAACTAAATCTAGAAGCGATTGCTTAGTAAGTTCAAACATGCTCATGCCCTGCAACTTAGAGTTTGAATTTTGATCATAGTCAAGGTTTGTAGGAAATGCATAGCCATCTGTTGCACAAATAAGGACATTCTCAATTAGTTTTTCTGAAAGAGTTTTTTTAATTGAATGCTCCAATAGGAATGGGTAAATACGCTTAAGAATTTTAATGTAATTTATACTCTCCATAGTCTTACCAAAAGGAGATGAAATTTGTAAAAGGTTGCCGATCCTATGAAAGTCATTTGAAGTATTGGAGCCAGCTCCATGCAATAAAGCAGGATTAAAAAAAATACCATCGCCTTTATTCATTTGATTTTGAACTGCATTCGTATTAAAAAATTCAGTACATGCATCGTCTCTCCATGCAAGGTAACCTAAGTCGAAGTGGTGCGAATAGGGCAAAACAATCGTGGGCCCAGTTTCTAAAGGCATATCAGTGTGCGCGACCCCACCTTGGAGAGTTAAATAGTTTGAAAGGCGGTGAGCTGAAATAGGAAACAACTCAACAACTTTATTTTCTTGAAACCCTAAATGATAATCACGGTGCGGTTTTTGCATTTCACCGCCAGGTCTTACAATATTAACTTGCGCAGTCATTTGAGAATTTGGCCCACACCAGGACTCAGCAACTAACTTTAAAATATCATTTGAATAGTAACTAATAAATGCATCAGGATCCTCCAACGCAACTTTTTGAAAACTATTCCATATCCTTGTATTTGTTCCAGAAGCGAAATGGTCATTGCTAGTTCCAATCTCTTTTTGAGTAATTTTCTCAAAAATCCTATTGCTCTTATCTAAAACTGAATCTTCATAAAGATTGCGAATAACAAAAACCCCTGGGCCACCTTCTAAAGCATGAAATAACTCAGTTTTTAGTTCTTTTTCTTTTTCTTTATTTCCAATAAATGAAGTAAAGTTTTTTGCATCATAAACAACCACATTATTTATAACTGATTCGGATAATGGGTAGTCCTTTTTTAGAGTTTTTTGAGAGCAGACTTTCTTTAGGTCATCATAATTTATATCAGACTCACTGAAAAAAACTTGGCTATTAGTTGATTTTAAAGCTTCTTTTTGCATGTTTAATAAGGCTGTTGTTTTTTCCCTTTCTTATAAGAGTTATAGACTTCATCGCCATTTTTATTTGACGAAACCTCAGGAACGGCAACCTCCCACCAACACCCACCTTCTGGACTTATTTTATGAGAATCAGTCACTAAGCTAATAAGATAAGATTTTGAAGATAAACGGGCACGTTCAAGAGCTGAAGCTAATTCATTAATATTTTCAATATGTTCAGAGTTCGCTCCTAAAGACTGCGCATGAAGCGCAAAATTGACATTTGGATGGCCGTCATCAATACTTTCACAATCCTTCAATAAATTATTAAATGATCGGTTTCCAGTTGCATTTTGAAGTCGATTAATACAAGAAAAACCTCGATTATCTAAAACAACTACAATTATTTTTTGTCCTAACATTACGCTTGTTGCTAATTCTGAATTAAGCATCAAATATGACCCATCTCCTACAAGAACAATTACTTCTCGCTCAGGCTCAGCCATTTTTACGCCAAGACCGCCAGCTATTTCATAGCCCATACAAGAAAATCCATACTCCGCATGATAGCCGCCAGTTTGCTCGGTTCTCCAAAGCTTATGAAGCTCTCCAGGAAGACTTCCTGCAGCACAAACAACTATATCAGTCGCCTTTCCATTTCGCTTTAACTCTCCTAAAACTTGGGCGTCAGTTGGCAGTGAATCCATAGTTTTAGATGTGCTCTTTATTGAAGTTATTTCATCGTAATAGTTATTCCATTTACTGCTTTCTTCATGCGCTAAGTCCATCCATTCTTGACTCGCTTTCCAGCCAGATAACTTCGTATCTAATTGTTGAATTCCAAGCTTTGCATCGCCCCATAATGGCAATGCATTATGTTTTATTGCATCAAAACGGGCCACATTTAACTGCACTATAGTTTTGCTTGAAAATAACGCTCTGGAGCCAGAATTGAAATCATTTAAACGTGTACCAATAGCCAAAACTAAATCTGCCTGTTTAGCCATAGTATTTGCTGCATTTGATCCTGTAACCCCAATAGCGCCAACATAGCTAGAGTGGTCCCAAGCCAATGCGCCTTTTCCAGCAGATGTCTCTGCAACTGGTATTTGGTGTTGTTTGGCAAAATGTTGTAATTCCTCACAGGCCTTAGCATAATGAACCCCTCCACCTGCAATTATTAAAGGTCTTTGTGATTTAATTAACAACTCTATTGCATGGTCTAATTCAGCATCATCAAGTTTAATCTGGCGAATTGAGTGAGTTTTTTGAGTAAAGAATTCTTCAGGATAATCGAATGCCTCAGCCTGCACATCTTGAGGTAAAGATAAAGTTACTGGGCCACAATTTTCAGGGTCTAGCAGCGTTTGAATTGCCACAGGTAAACTATTAATTATTTGCTCGGGCCTCATAATTCGATCAAAATAACGGCTAACTGGCCTGAAGCAATCATTAACGCTAACTGTAGGGTCTGAAAAATCTTCTAGTTGTTGAAGAACAGGATCTGGAGTGCGGCTTGCAAAATAATCACCAGGCAACAATAACACTGGCAGTCTATTTACATGGGCTAATGCTGCAGATGTAATCATATTAGTTGCGCCAGGTCCAATTGAACTTGTACAAGCCATCATTCTTTGTCTATTATTAGCCTTTGCATAAGCAATGGCTGAATGAACCATTCCTTGTTCACTATGGCCACGAAATGTAGGAAGCCACTCTTCACACTCTGACAATGCCTGACCCATTCCAGCAACATTGCCATGTCCAAAAATAGCAAAAACTCCGGAAAATAATGGATGTATTTCATCGTCAATCTCTATATATTGGGCTGATAAATATTTAACGATAGCCTGTGACATTGTTAGTCTGACTGTTTTCATAGTCTTTACTCCTCTCTATATTTTTTCCAAGATTTAATTAGTTCTATGTAATTATTAGACACTAAATCAATCAACTCTTGATCACTTATCTTTTTTTCCATCCACTTCTTGGCTGGCTCATAAAAAATTGTCCTACCAACAGTAAAACCTTTGCAAATTTTATGTTTTGAGGCATCCTCAAAAGAACTTTTTACAGCATCCATAGATGCTGATTGACCTAATAATAACACACCTTCACAGTGCGAATCATTTTGTAATATCACATCACTCACTTGCTCCCATGACTTGTCTTTCAGTGCTGGCAATTTCCACCAATCTGGTTTGATACCAAGACCATAAAGCCTATTTAGTATTTGTGGAATGGTTGATTCATCCTCTTCCAAGTCCCGAGGTAGAATGATCTCTAATAACAATTGATGTCCACTTTGAATACAAGCAGAATTGAGCTCTATAATTTTCGATTCTTGCTTTAACCTCAATTCAATAGGATCATTGATATGATAAAACATCAGGCACTTTACAACATGCGTAAGTGGCCAAGACTGCAGTTTCGATCCAATCGATCCTCCTCCCTCAAACTCTAAAGGACAAGAGCCTGGAAGCTCCACAGGCCTTCCAATCCACCATGACTTTTCAGAAATAGATTGAAGCGCTTCTTCACCATAAGTGTCATCGATTAATACACCCACACTATTCTCATCAATATTACTTCTCTTAATAGTCTCTTCAATAGAATTCAAAAATAAATTTTTTAGCTTAACTACTCTCTTAGGGCTCTCTCCACAATTAATAGCCAGGTCATAAAGCTGTTTACGATGATCAAAAGCGAAGCCAAAAATCTCAGATCGAATAATACTTCTTGAACTAACTCTATGAAGATGATTAAGCTCTTTGTCTTGACTTGGATCTGGAATATTATGCGCATTATCTAGATAATAAAAGAGCTCTTGCTCACCTGGAATAGCTGGAGCACAGCCATGTCTAGAGACCACTAGAGCTCCAGATGCATTTGCATAATTGGCACTTTTTTCAAGACTTTCATTTCTTAAATAACCACGCAAAAATCCAGACATGAAAGCATCGCCAGCACCAAGAACATTTAATATGTCTACTTTATTACCTTTGATAACTTCAAATTCACCTGAGTTATTTGGAATATCACCACTAATTATTGTGCATCCTATTGGCCCAAGTTTTAAAACAATAATGGCTTCACTTAGCTTACGAATTTTCTTTAAAGAAGTAACAGTGTCTTCACTTCCTCCAGCAATATGTATCTCCTCTTCAGTGCCCACAATTACATCACAAGAAGGTAGTATAGTTTGTATGTGCTTACTTACATCAGCGCTTGCAATAAAACGAGACTCCCCATCACCCAGTCCTGTTAAACCCCATAAAACAGGCCGATAATCGATGTCTACAATTACCTGAGTGCCTCCTGCATTAGCGTACTCAATAGCCTTCATACTTGTTTTATATGTATTGTCAGAAGAAAAGTGTGTCCCTGTAATTAAAAGCGCTTTACTGGTAGCGATGAATTCGGCTGAAAAGTCTTTTATGTCAACTGCCATATCTGCACAGTCGTTTCGATAAAAAATAAGCGGGAAAGTGTCTTTATTTTGAATCCCTAGGACAACTAAAGCTGTTAATCGATCCTTGTCTGTAACAACATGCGAAACATCAACTCCAACACTTGCTAATTCATTGCGTACAAATCGACCCATATGTTCATCACCAACTCTGCAGATCATTGCAGACTTTAGCCCAAGTTTTGAAGAACCATAAGCAATATTTGCAGAAGAGCCTCCAAGATATTTTGCGAAACTTCCCATACCTTCAAGAGTAGATCCAATTTGTTGTCCGTATAAATCTACTGCAGCGCGCCCTAGGCAAATAACATCAAGTGCTTTCATTATTTATCTAACATCCATTGATGATCGGGGTGATTTTTAAAAATCCATTGACGTTTTGGGCCCGCCATTACATTTAAATAGTAAGAATCATAACCATATGGAACGCCTACAGGATGGTATCCAGATGGAACTAATACAACACATTTATCTTCTACTGCCATAGTTTCATCAATAGACAAATCATCAGTATAGACTCGCTGGAAAACGAAACCCTGTGATGGGTTAATCCGATGATAATAGGTTTCCTCTAGATAAGTCTCAACTGGAATATTATCTGAGTCATGCTTATGCGGAGGGTAGCTCGACCAATTACCAGCAGGCGTTTTAACTTCAACAACTAAAAGGCTATCAGCCTCATCTTGTTCTGGCAAGATATTACAAATAGACCTTGTATTACTCCCTTCTCCTCGAACCTCATTAGTCATTTCTTCAGGCTTTATATGTCTTACAGGATAGTTACCAAAACCAGGTGCAATCGCAATTGCAAGCTCTAGCTTGGTTGTCGCTTTGATGGTTACTTGATTGTTATTAGGAACATATAATGCATGTGGCTTAAGATCTTCAAATACGCTCATTCTATCGCCAATATTAGAAAAAGTATCATCTTCAACTTTTATATCAGCCTTCCCCGATAAAATTATTAGGCATAATTCATTATCAATTTCTATTAAATTTAAAGTTTGTTCAGGCTCCAGTTCATACGCTTTAAATCCAACAAAATCCCAATTTGCTGATTTTGGAGTAATGTCTTGATAACAACCATTTGAACTTATTTTAGGACGAGATAAAAGTGACATAATTAATTTCCTTGTTGATGATAGCCAATTGATATACATATGGCTTGAACGAGGCACATTGTTGCTCCTAAAGACCTAAAAGTATGAATTTCTGCCTCATGAATGCTAAATAAAAAATCTGCTAAATGAGCAATAGGATTCAACTCTGTATCGGTCAGCAAAATTACCTTTGCTTTTGAATTTTTTGCCTCTTTAACCGCTTCTGTTGTCATCGTATTGTAAGGATTATAAGTAATTGCAATGAATACTGTTTTGTCATCAAGCCAATTTGAAAGGTTCTCCACTTCATTTACATCATTAGCAATACGACATCGAATACCAAGATTGTTTAACATGTAATAAAAGTAATTTGCTACAGGTTGGGCTCTATTTGTACCGCACAAAATTACTTCTTTAGCATGACATAATGCCTTCACTGTTTCTTCTATTAACTGAACATCTATTTGCTCAGAAAGTAATTCTGTAGCAACAATATTGCGACTCGTAATTTCTTTAAAGATATTCGAACTATTTGTAGACACACTTGTTTCAGTAACTTTTTTCACGTCTGTGATGCGTTGTCGATAGTTAATAGGAGATTGTGAAATTTTGACCTTAAACAGATCTTGTAGTTCAGCAAAACCACTAAAACCAAAGTGTTTTGCAAAGCGGACTAGGGTTGAAGGGTACACTCCAATTTCTGAAGCAATAACCGCCAAGGTATTTATTGCAAGGTTTTGTGGCTGATCAATTACATAGAAAGCAATCAACTTCATTTTTTTGCTTAATCTTGGATAGCTTTCTTGAAGCAAGCTATTTAAATCATTAATATCTTGTGGAGGCATTCTATTTAAAATCTATAAATTAATTGAGTTTCCACTTTGGAGTGACTCTTTAGCAGCTTCAGCAATTTTTAACGCAAGAACCCCATCAGAAATATTAACACTAGGCTGAGTTCCAGACTGAAATGATTCCATAAAATGCACTAGTTCATTGTGGAACGCTTTTCCATATCTTTCTAAAAAAAAGTGTTGGTTTTTGGTCTTCTTAATTCCAGATGAGTTACTTAAAATAACACTATCTTCAAGGACATTTTTTACTTGAAGCATACCTGTCTCACCAAAAGCTTCAATTCTCTGATCATAACCAAAGGAGGCTTGTCGACCATTAATAATAGTAACTATTGCTCCCTTATTCATATTCATTATTACACTTGCTGTATCAACATCTCCCTGCTTAGCAATATCATCATTTGCAGCATTAGCTGAAACATAGATACTTCTTGGAGTGTCATTAAGAATCCAACACGCCATATCAAAATCATGGATCATCATATCGTGAAATAAACCACCAGACCCTGCAATATAGTCCATTGAAGGTGGCTCAGGATCATGAGAAGTTATTATTAAAGACTGAATTAAACCAATTACATTTGCATCAACTTTATTTTTTAAACTAGCCATATGAGGATCAAAACGTCTATTAAATCCTAACATACATACAATACCACTTTCTTCAACAGCTTTAGCGCACGCCAATGCTCTATCAAGACTTAGATCTATAGGTTTTTCACAAAAAACAGGCTTACCAACTTTCGCGCATTTTTCTATAAGGTCTGCATGGGTGGAAGTACTGCTAGCAATAATAAAAGCATCTATTTCATTATTTTCGAATGCCTCATCCATTGAAAGAGTGATAGCATTGTATTTATTCGCAATCTTTTCGGCAGACTCTTGATGAAAATCTACAACAGAGTGGAGATTAGCGTTTTCATCACTGGCTATCGCGATAGCATGAACTGCTCCTATGCGACCAGCACCAATTAGACATATTTTCATAATTAACCTCTATTTTTTTAATACTGATAATTCTTTATTACCAGACATCATGGCTTGCAATTCTTGGAAATCAATTTCACCTGCTTTAGCAGTACCTAGAGTCTCACCTCGAGATAAAACCGTAAACTTATCCCCCACTGCCAAAGCGTGGGAAACATTATGAGAAATAAAGATTACTGCAACACCTTTTTCTCGAACCCTTTCAATAGTTTTTAGCACATTTGAGGTTTGATAAACTCCCAGGGCTGAAGTTGGCTCATCAAGTATCAATATTTTGGCGCCAAAAAATACAGCACGGGCAATAGCAACAGTTTGCCTTTCGCCCCCAGACAGAGTCCCAATTGATTGAGTAGGGTCACGCAATTGAATTCCCATTTTGTCCATTTCAGTCATCAAAATTGAGTTGCATTTCTCAAAATCCATGACAGTGATTGGGCCCACTTTTTTTGTCAGCTCCCTGCCAAGCCAAAAATTACGAGAAACCGACATTAAAGGAATTAAAGCTAAGTCTTGATAGACTGTCGCAATTCCAACATCAATTGCATCTCGAGGGTTATTAATTTCAGTCTCTTGTCCATTAATACTTATCTGTCCACTTGTTGGCTGATGAACGCCAGACATGATTTTAATAAATGTGGATTTTCCAGCGCCATTATCACCCAATAAACAATGACATTCTCCTGCATTAATAGAGATTGAAACACCTTTGAGAGCATCTACATTTCCGAAGCTCTTATGGATATCCTTAAGTTCCATTAACGGTAAATCACTCATCATTTTGCCCCAGTAATTAATTTACGAACATGTGTATTAAGGATCACCGCTAACAATAGAAGAACGCCTAAGAACACTCTAAACAAAGAACTCTCTACTCCAATAAAAAATAAGCCTTGTTGAACTACTCCAAATATGACTGCTCCTAGTGCTGCTCCAATAACTGAACCGTAGCCACCCGTTAATAAAGCGCCGCCTATAACAACTGAAATAATCGCCTCAAACTCTTTTAGAATTCCTCTATCCGCTGAAGCTGAACCAAACTCAATAACCTGGGTAGTTGCAAATACAGTCGCACAAAAGGCTGTAAAGACAAACATCAATATTTTAACTCTGTTAACTGGGACACCTATATGTCGAGCAGCTTGTGCATCGCCACCTGAGGCATAGATCCAGTTACCAAACCGAGTTTTTGTTAATAAAAAATGTGCAAAAATAACGAGTCCTATAGCCCAAACCATCATCATTGGGATACCCGATACAACTGGCTGACCAGCCTTTGTGCCAGCGACAAACGTTTGAATTATGCCTTGTTCAGCAAGCCAGTCAAATACGCCTGTAAATATCTCGCCACCAAAAATTGGTGCTAACCAATCATTTTCAGCGACCTCTGTAACTCCACCAATAATAGTTTTTTTCGTACTTATAATTGCAATAAAGATTGTCATGCCTCGCAGGATATATAAAAATGCAAGACTCACAATAAAAGAAGGTAAATTTGTTTTAACTGTAATGTAGCCAATTAATGCACCTATAGACATCGAAACAACGAATGCTATAAGGATACTAAGCCATACTGGCCAACCCCAAACTACTGAGGTCACTGCTATGACAATTCCGGCAAAACCGATCATTGACCCTACTGATAGATCAAATTCTCCAGCGATCATGAGAAGGCAAGCGCCAACAGCAATAATGATAAACTGTGAAGACACGATTCCCCAATTCATAGAGCCTTCTAATGAAAACATCCCCGTATCTCGGGCTACTAAAAAAAAGAATAGAAAAACTAATACAACTCCAACAATTGCACCTAAGTCAGGACGAAGTAATGCGACACTAAATTTGGAACGAATTAATGAAATTTTTTTTTCAATTGTAGACATGATTTGATCCTATTGGTTTATCCAAAATAGTTAAATTTGAACTTTAAACCTGATAAAGATAAAAAAAATGCTACCCACCAATTTAAGATTATGGTGGGTAGCACGTTAATAAACTAAATTAACTATTAACGGTAAACGCCTGCATATTTTTCAACTAAGCTAATATTACTCTTAGTGATAAATCCAGGGCCAGAGTTAATTGCACCAGAAGGCCATACGCCATATCTTGACAAGTTAGTCAACATTACAACTGGAAGATATCCTTGTAAGTACGGCTGTTGATCAATAGCGAAAGAAATAACATCTGCTTTAACAGCAGCTGCAATCTCACCCGAAAGATCAAAAGTACCAAAATAAATATCGCCCGAACGACCCATATCATCTAAAGCTGAAAGCGTTGGATGAGCAGAAGTTGGACCTAAAGTAAGAATTGCATCTGTATCAGGATGTGATCTAAGATGAGCCATAACTTTATTTTTTATTTCTGTTGGATCTTGTCCAGAGTCAATCATTTGATTTCCAAGATCTACACCAAGAGCATCTGCATAGCCCTGGCAACGATCAACTGATACCGGGTTTGTGAAGAAGTGATTAACACATAAAAACTTTGTTGCTCCAGCAGCTTTTGCTCTCTTACCAGCACCAAAACCAGCATCATACTCAGGCTGACCAATGTGCGCTAATGCTCCTAGCATTTCAGATTGCTCACGAGTACCAGAGTTAATTGTTACAACTGGGATTCCTTTTGCTATAGCTGAAGTAATTGGTCCTTTTAGGACGTCATAATCAGCAATCGTAACAATAATACCATCAGGGTTGCTTGCAGCAGCCTGCTCAACGATACGTGCCATATCAGCAAGATCTCCTGTAGTTGGGTTACGATAATCAACATCAACACCCATTTGCTCACCAGCAATTTCAATTGCATTTTTAATTGTATTCCACCATGAATCAGAATCTGGTGCATGGCTAATTAGTACAAACTTTTCACCATCTGCCATCGCTGCCGTACTTCCCACAGTTGTTCCAAAAAGAACAAAAACTGAAAGAAATAGACTTGAGACATATTTATTAATTTTCAACATAATTTTGTATCTCCTTTCTATAAGTTTTTTTGCAGTCACGATTGACCACAATATTGAAGGACTTTTAGAACTTCAATATTTGGAGTATACATGAAGAGATATATATGTTTTCTAATATTAAGAAAATAGAACATATGTTATAATATTTTTTAATATTAATCAGTTAGTGCCAAGCTAACCTAAAAGATATTCCAGTCTAACAATTAACAAAAATTAAAATTCAGTTCTTGGTATATTAATCCTAAATAATTCAATAATTTATATTATGTCTATAAACCATTTAAAACATATCATCAATGGCGAAAAAGTGTCAGGAACATCAGGGCGTATTTTTGATATTTATAATCCAGCGTCTGGCAAAATCATTAGGAAAATCGAAGGTGCTAGCTCAAAAGATACTAAAAAAGCAATTGAAATTTCTAATGTTGCATTTAAAGAATGGAGTCAGGTGCCGCCCTCTAAGCGTGCTCAAATTATGTTCAAGTATCGCGAACTCATTATTAAGCATACGGATGAATTAGCTGAACTCATTTCACAAGAGCATGGCAAAACTTTTTCAGATGCCAAGGGAGAAGTTGGAAGGGGAATGGAAGTTGTTGAATATTGTACGGCCATTAATAATCATCTCAAATCTGACTTCAGCGCTGATGTATCAAATGGAATAGATAGTCATAATTTACGCCAGCCTATGGGTGTTTGTGCTGGGATAGTTCCTTTTAATTTTCCTGCAATGGTTCCAATGTGGATGTATCCTGTTGCGATAGCATGCGGAAACACGTTTGTTTTAAAACTCTCTGAAAAGGTGCCGTCATGTGGATTAAGGTTAACAGAACTGATGCATGAAGCGGGCCTCCCAAATGGCGTTTTAAATACTGTTGTTGGAGATAAAGAAGCAGTAGATGAGATACTTCATAATTCATTAGTACGAGCAGTAAGTTTTGTAGGCTCGACCAATGTTGGTGAATATATATATCATGAGGGCTCTAATAATAACAAACGAGTTCAAGCTCTTTGTGGCGCAAAAAATCATATGATTGTAATGCCAGATGCTGATCTAGAACAAAGCAGCGATGCTATTATTGGTGCAGCATTTGGCTCGGCAGGTGAACGCTGTATGGCGATTTCAGTTGTTGTAGCAGTCGGTGATGAAACTGCTGATCGATTAATAGAATCACTAATACCAAAAATCAATTCTTTAAAAATCGGCTCTTACAATGATCCCGAGGTTGAAATGGGACCAGTAATCTCTAAAGCTAGTCAAGAAAAAATTGTTTCTTACATTGAGTCTGGCATAAAGCAGGGAGCTGATTTAAAAGTTGATGGCAGATCTGAAACTGAAAAAGAAGGCTTCTTCATTGGTGGCTGTCTTTTTGACAATGTAACTTCAGACATGTCAATTTATACTGATGAAATTTTTGGCCCTGTTCTCTCTGTTGTTAGAGTTTCAACTTATGATGAAGCTCTTAAACTAGTAAATGATCATGAGTATGGCAACGGTACTGCTATTTTTACTAGGGATGGTGATACTGCTCGTCACTTTACATCAAATGTGCAAGTAGGAATGGTTGGCGTTAATATTCCAATACCTGTTCCTGTTGCAATGCATAGTTTTGGTGGTTGGAAAAGATCACTTTTTGGAGGCTCTTCGATTCATGGCATGGAAGGTGTTAGATTCTACACTCAACTTAAAACCATCACTTCAAGATGGCCTTCTGGAATCAGAAAAGGCGCACAATTTCACTTTGAAAGTGGCAAAGATGTCTAATTAGTAACGGTAAATTTACCTTCGTATAGGCGCTTTAACCCTGCAACAAAAAAACAATTGACAGTGCTTTGATTTAGTATCAAAATGTGATTAATAGTACAACTCAAATCACTATTATGACTAGAAGAAAATCAGGTGGAAGAGAAGCAAGAATTGCACTAAGAAGTGCCCCACTAGCAGAAGAAAAAAAGCCTGTTTTACCGGGTGAGATTGGTGGAAGATACAAACCCCTTAGTGACAAACAAGTTATTGATATTGAAGCTAATATTTTTCGAATTCTAGAAGAAATTGGATTTGGTGATGCCACCCCCCACTGCATTGAAACTTGTGTTGCTTTTGGTGCTATTCTTGGAGATGATGGCAGATTAAGAATGCCAAAAGAAGTGGTTAAAAAAGCCATGAATCTTTCTCAGCGCAACCTCACTCTTCATGGGCAATCCCCAAAACATGATTTAGATTTAAGTGGCTCAAGAGTTCACTTCTCAACTGCTGGCGCCGCAGTTCTTATTGCTGACCCTGAGAACAATGAGTATCGAGAATCTGAAAGTCAAGATCTATACGATATGGCTAGAATTGCAGATCAGTGTGAACACATTCATATGTTTCAACGAACTTGTGTCTTGAGAGACATTGCTAGTCCTCGTGAGATGGACCAAAACTCAGTTTATTGTGTGGCAATGGGAACTGAGAAGCATTTAGGCGCAAGCTTTACAGAAGCACAGCACGTAACAGATGCGCTTGAGATGCTTCATATTATTGCTGGAAGTGAAGAAAAATGGCGTGAAAGGCCGTTTTTAAGCATGAGTAATTGCCATGTAGTTCCTCCAATGAAATTTGCAGAGGAATCTCTAGAATGTGTCCGTGTTGGCGTTGAAGGTGGCATGCCAATATTACTTCTATCAGCAGGTCAAGCTGGAGCAACAGCGCCTCCTCTTCTTCCTGGCGTTGTGTCCCAGGCTTGGGCTGAATGTCTTGGCGGACTGGTATATGTAAACGCTATCAAACCTGGTGCACCGGCAATTCTTGGTACCTGGCCTTTTGTGTCTGACTTAAGAACTGGGTCAATGTGTGGAGGCTCTCCAGAACAAGGATTAATTTCAGCAGCTTGTGCGCAGATGGGCAACTTTTTAAATCTACCAACTGGAACGCCTGCAGGAATGACAGACTCTAAATTCCCAGATTTTCAAGCGGGGTCAGAAAGAGCATCTACTCATGCAGTCACAGCAATTGCTGGCGCTAATATAATTTATGAATCTGCTGGAATGTATGCAAGCCTTTTAGGTACATGTCCTGAAAGTTTGCTGATGGATAATGATTTATTGGGCGCGTCAATGAGAATGACAAAAGGGTTCAGCGACGACAGTGAAAAGTCGCTTTGTTTTGAAACGATTAAAGATGTTTGTTTGAATAATAAAGCTCACTATCTTGGATCAGAACTGACAATTAGCGTTATGCAAAGTGAGTATATCTTTCCTGATTTAAGTGATAGGGACAGTCCAAATGATTGGGCTGATATGGGCAAACCTGTGCTACTAGAAAAAGCAATCAAACAAAAAAAAGAAATACTATCGGAGCACTTTCCAAGTCATATTAGTGATGAAGTTGACCAAAAAATACGCGAAAAGTTTAATATTAAATTAAGCAGAAAAGATATTGGCCGTAAACCTTTTAAAAATAAATAATTAATATGAAATCACATGCTCAAGTAGTAATAATTGGCGGCGGATCACTAGGTGTTAACCTTATGTATCATCTTACTCAAGAAGGCTGGACTGATGTTGTCCTTATTGAAAAAGGTGAACTCACAAGCGGCTCTACCTGGCATGCAGCAGGCCTATGTCCAAACTTTAATGGCAACCATACCCTTTCAAGTATTCACGAATATACAATAAAACTTTACGATGAGATCTTGCCTGAAAAAACTGGTCTTGACTCCTCATTTCATAAAACTGGCTCACTGCGGGTTGGGCATGACAAGGTTGAAGAACAGTGGTTTAATAATATTTTGAGTAAAGCAAATCATATTGGCTGTGAAATGCATTTTGTTTCGAAAGAAGAGGCCTCAATCATCAATCCATTAATGAATTTTGATAAAGCCAGAAGTATTCTTTATACCCCTAATGATGGCCATGTAGATCCTACAACGGTAGTCACTCAATTAGCACAACTTGGGAAAAAAGCAGGCGCTGTAGTTAGTAACTTTAATCGAGTGATTGATATCAATATCCTTCCAAGCGGTGAATATGAAGTTGTTACTGAGTTAGGAAAAATTATTGCTCAACATGTTGTTAATGCTGGCGGATGTTTCTCACCACAGGTTGGAGCCATGGTTGGCTCTTATGTGCCGCTGGTTAACTTACAGCATCAGTATTTAATTACTGATAATCACCCAGATATTGCAGCTCTCTCTAAAGAACTGCCCGTAACTCGAGACTCTATTGCAGCTTCCTATATTAGGCAAGAAGGAGGTGGTTTTTTAATTGGTCCTTACGAAACAAGAGGTTCTAAACCATGGGCACTTGATGGTGTAGATTGGTCATTTGATAGGGAACTCTTTGAGGGTGATCTTGAAAGATTAATGCCTTGGTTAGAAAGATGCATGGACATTGTTCCATTATTTAAAGAAGTTGGAATTAGCACAGTAATTAATGGACTAATAACCCATACTCCTGATGATAATTTACTTGTTGGCCCTGCAAAAGGGTTGAAAAATTTTTGGAATCTTTGTGGCGCAAGTATTGGAATTGCACAGGGTGGTATTGGTAAATACCTAGCTCAGTGGATGGTTCATGGCCAGACTGAACTCAATATGGCTTCACTTGATAGTCGTCGCTTTGACAAATGGGCTGATAAAACATACTGCACTACGCGTGCCATTGAGTCGTATGAAAGAATGTACTCATTCGCCTCTCCAAATGAAAATCGACCTCATGGACGGCCTATAAGAGTAAGCGCTTTGCATACTTTATTGAGTCAAAAAGGAGCTATACATACTGTCAATACTGGCTATGAAAAGCCTTCTTGGTTCACAACTGATGAAATAAGAAATGAAACTTTAACGTGGGCCCATAGTGAAGCTCATGAAGCAGTATTACAAGAGTGTTTAGCTGTTCAAAATGCTTGCGGCATAACTGATATTAGCGGAACTGCAAAATTTCGAATTACCGGCAAGGATGCTTTTAAATTTTTAGATAGTTTATCCTGCAATAAATTACCTTCAAAAGATGGCAGAATTGGATTAACCCTTTTTCATGCGCCAAAGGGTGGAATAAGGGCAGAGCAAACAATTAGCCGTATTAATAAAGACGAGTTTCTTCTAATGGGCGCTATAGGATCTGAAGTTAAAGACTACCAATGGCTGGAGTGGCACTCAGATGACTTTGATATCACAATAGAAAATTTAACTGAGGAATGGGGTGGGCTTCTCTTGACTGGCCCTGAAGCAAGAAATATTTTAGGTCAATGCACTCAAGAAGATCTCAGCAACACTGGATTTTCTTGGCTAAGCTGTAAAACAATTAAGATCGATTCTGCAAATGTCTTTGCAATGAGAGTTTCCTATGCTGGTGAATTAGGGTGGGAACTTCATATGCCAAGCTGGCAAGTCATTTCTATTTATGAATCTTTAATGGAAATGGGTGATTCCTATGGATTAAAAGATTTTGGAGGGCAGGCCTTTAATAGCATGCGCTTAGAAAAAATGTACAGAGCATATGGCGCAGAATTCACTGAAGAAATTTCAGCCTTAGAAGCTGGCATGGATCGATTTCTTGACCTAAGTCGTGAATTCATTGGCTGTGAAAATATACGCCAAAGAAAGATTGATGGGATTAAGACCAAGTTAGCGTACCTCATATTTGATGATGATATTCCAGCCGAGTGTTTTGGAAATGAAGCAGTTTTTAATGGCGATAAACTTAGTGGAATTATAACTAGTGGCGCTTATGGATTTAGAGTAGGCAATAGTGTCGCCTTTGCTTATTTAGAGCCAAACCTTTGTGAGGAGGGAGTTAAGCTTAGTGTTGAAACCTCTCTAGGTAGTCGCAGTTGTCATGTCTCAATCAGTGCAGCCTATGATGACAGCAATGAAAAACTTCGTTCATAAATTCATAACTCGATTAAAATGCCTTTGAAATTACTGTTGAAACAACAAGTCAACCAATGAGCATGAGTGAGCAAAACAAACTAAGGCAGATTAAAAGTCCATGCGTGAGTATTTGTAAATACAATGAAAATAATTTTTGTGTTGGCTGCAATCGTCACATGAATGAAATATTTGATTGGTTTGACTTTACAGATGAAATGCGCACTGCAATTATGAAGGATTTATTGACTCGTGATATTAGCGCAACTCCTGAGTAAAAAATAGTTAGAAATAAAAAAGGCTAAAACCAACACCAATCATTATTCCTCCAAAAATCCTATTCACCCTCAAGGCAATTTTTTGACTACTTATTAGTTGCCTTAATTTTTTTCCTAGAACACCAATAAATACCAAACCAAGCAACAGTGAAATGGCAACAGTGGCTACGATTTTCAATCCATAAGTTAAACTTACTTGATTAAGATTAATCAGAGAAGGAAGGACTGATAAATAGAAAATCATTACCTTTGGATTAGTTCCAGCCAAGAGGAAACCAGTCAGTAATTCTTTCAAATGGGATTGGGCTGAAACTTCATTATCCATACTGAATTTTCCAGCCGTCCATTGAGAATAGCCCAAATAAAATAAATAACAGGCTCCGAAATATTGGACCGCATTTGTAACAGGTGTAATCAAATCGGCTAGAGCATTTAAAGAAAAAATAACAATGGTTAAATAGGATAAATCACCAAGCGTCATTCCAACTGAAAAAAATATTGCTGAGGCTAGCCCTCTCGAAGTAGAAATAGAAAGAAGTGCCAGAGTTCCAGGACCAGGAGTTACTGCAAAAACAAAAAGAGTAAAACCAAGGACTAAAAAAATATTTATTTCCATAATCCTCTACCTAGAGGGCAAGAAAGCTTTCAGCTTCAAATCAATTAAAACAAACAAGGCAGATACAGCCAAAATAATTCCTATAATATTTTTTAAGTTTAACGCTTCTTGAAAAAAAATTGCCCCAAAAGCAATTGCAAAAAATGGTGACAGTAAACTAAACACCGAGGTTTTTTTAGATCCTATAACCCTTATTCCAGTATAGTAAACTGCGGTAATAGCAGTACCAGCTACAACTGAAACAAAAATAATGTTAATCCAGAAAATATAATCCATATCCATTAAAGTTACGAGAAGATTTGTATCATAAGAATAAACCCAATCGATCATAAAGCCAAATAGGCTTATATAAAAGTTAAAAGCCAATACATGCATATTTTTCATATAGGCCCCAACAATAGTTACAGCTGCATAAGCCAAAGCTGCCAAAACAAAATAGAGATTACCTCCACTGATTAATAGTGCCAAGTTAGATTGATCAAAATTCATCATCAAAAGAACACCAATTGTGCCTACCAGTAATGCTGCCCAGTCCTTAATAAGTGGCTTAGATTTCTTTGAAAATATCATAAAGATATAGACAAATATTGGAATCAAAACAGTAACTAATGCAGCCCCTAAGCCTGCAGCACCCCTTTGCATTCCCATAAAATAAAACCGATAATTACTAATCATAAAGATTGCAATAACGAGTGATAACACAAGATTAAACAAACTAATTTTGATGGGTATTTTCATCCATATCAAAAGTGGAATAGTTGAAAGAACAGATAAGAAAAACCTGTAGACAACAATCTCATCTTCACTAATATAAAAGGAAAGATATTTTGCTGAGATACCTGACAATGCCCACACAAATGGAACAAGAATCATAATAAATGTCATATTTTTTTCAGATTGAAACATTATTTTCCCAAGTCATATTAGTAGAGGCCCACAAAACAGCCAACCAAAATCATCGTAATACCAGTAACCTCATTTACGCGTTTGATAATCACTGGATTTTCAATATGTTTTCTTAATCGAAGCCCTAGGATGTTTGCTAGAGTGAGTACGAAGAATACTGTAATACCAATAACTGTAACTACTTTAATTTCAGTTACTACTGTCAAATTATTTAAATCTATAAAAATTGGTAGAAAAGATAAATAAAAAATAATGGTCTTAGGGTTAGTAACCCCAACAATAAATCCTGCTAATAAAAGCTTTAGTGTTGAACTTTTTTTACGTGATTGTTCGAAACTAATACCTCTTGATCTATACTGCTGGTAGCCAATATATATCAAATATGAAGCACCTAAAATTTTAACGTACAGCATGCTGTCACTAATTAGGCCTGCTATGACATTGAGTGCTAGCATTGCAAGTGCGACATAAATGATATCACCAACAGTATGTCCAATTGAAAGCCACATAGCAGGAATAGGGCCATATCTTGTAGAAATTGCCAGCACTGCAAATAGGCCAGGTCCTGGCGAAATTGCATAAATAAATGTAGCAAACGTAAGAGAAAGTAGGGTAAGTAAATCCATTGCAAGATTATAAACATTGCATCTGCTATAATTATCATTAAATTTTGAACGACCATTAATCGTATTAAATGAACTTAAACTATCTTGATTTTGAACAACCAATAGCTGAACTTGAAGAAAAAATTGATGCCCTAGAGAGCATTAAAGATGATGCCGATATTGCTAAAGAAATGGAGTCACTTAAAGCAAAAAGTGAACTGTTAACAAAGAAAATTTTTTCATCACTAACTGATTGGCAGGTTTCACAGTTAGCAAGGCATCCCCAAAGACTTTACACTTTGGACTATATTGACAAAATCTTTGATGAGTTCACTGAGCTTTGTGGAGATCGAGCCTATGCAAATGATCATTCATTGATTGGTGGTATTGCAAAAATTGATGACCTCACATTTATGTTTATTGGACAGCAAAAAGGCCGTTCAACAAAAGAAAAGATTTTTCATAACTTCGGCATGACAAGGCCTGAAGGTTATCGCAAAGCGCTTAGACTAATGAAGATGGCTGAAAAGTTCTCACTTCCAGTAATTACTTTTATAGACACCCCTGGAGCCTATCCAGGAATTGGTGCTGAAGAGCGGGGACAAAGTGAAGCGATTGCTAGAAACTTATTCGAAATGTCTACCTTAAAAACACCAATCTTATCTGTGGTGATCGGTGAAGGTGGCTCAGGCGGTGCGCTTGCAATTGGCCTTTGTGACACTATGATGATGTTTGAATACAGCATTTATTCTGTTATCTCTCCAGAAGGTTGTGCCTCAATACTTTATAAAGACGCCTCTAAAGCACCAATTGCTGCAGAGTCACTTAAACTAACAAGTAAGCATTTAAAAAAACATAAATTAATTGAAAAAGTAATACCTGAGCCTCTTGGCGGAATTCATAGAGACCCTGAAAAGGCTTCTGTATTTCTCAAAAAAGCCCTGATTAAAGAGCTAACTAATCTAATTGACTTGCCTATTGATAAACTTATTGAGAATAGACATGAAAAACTACTAGGCTTTGGAAGATTTAGCGAATAAAGACGAATACTTAACTGGCAAGAAAATTGTCGTTGCCTTAAGTGGTGGTATTGACTCAGCTGTTCTTCTCCACTTTTTAAATAAACATTATCCTGGTAACGTTCGAGCTGTTCATATAGACCATAACCTTTCTAAATACAGCGACGAATGGTGCACTTTTTGTGAAAGAATATGTAATTCAGCCAAAATCGAGTTTAAATATATAAGTGTAAATCTTGAAAATTCTTCTAATATCGAAGAAAATGCTCGTAAAAAACGCTATCTTTCATTAACATCTGAATTAAAAGTGGATGAGATTCTTTGTACTGCGCATCACCAAGAGGACCAAGCGGAAACTTTTTTACTTCAATTATTTAGAGGAAGTGGAGTTGCTGGCCTTGCCTCAATGCCAAAAATAAAAAGTATTGAAGAGTCAGAGCTTTATCGTCCATTTCTGAATATTTCAAAACAAAAAATCGTAGACTATGCTTCAAAAAACCATCTCAAATGGATAGAGGATGAGAGCAACCTAGATACTAATTTTAAAAGAAACCTATTAAGAATTGAATTTCTACCAAAACTATCAAGCGCATTTAATGGACTTATTAAGAATATTTCAAGGAGTGCAGCGCATCAGGCAGAAGCATTGAGGCTGATGCAAGACTTGGCTGAACTTGATATTAAAAATTTTGAATTACTGGTCAATAACAAAATTCAAGTTAGCTCATTAATTCAACTGCCAAAACGAAGAATAGTTAACGTGCTTCGTTATTATATTGCCAATCTAGGCTTTCTATTGCCTTCTAATAAAGTTCTAAATGAGCTTATCTCTTCATTGAGTGCAAAAACTGATGCTAATGTAATCTTAAGATGGCACCACTATGAAGTTAGGCGATACAATGGTGAGTTGTATTTTTTTGATGAGCATATTGAGTCTTCAAACTTACCATGTCCCTATTATGAATCATTAAAAAACCTTCCTAATTTTGAAATACGTTTTCGTTTAGAAGGTCAAAGAATAAAAGTTAAAGGGAAAGGTCATTCACAATCCCTTAAAAAAGTTCTGCAGGAATCAAACATTCCTCCCTGGGAAAGAGATAAATTAAGAATGTATTATGTAGATGGCTCTTTACGAGCCATGGAAACGCTTGGTGAAATTACTGAAGCTTAAATGCTATTAACCAAACTAATTATTGTTAAAATCCTGACTTAAGGCGTCTTGTGATTCCGAATTCAAAATAATTTCATAATCATAATGGGGATGGGAAACGCCAACCTTGACTGGCACTCCTGAGCTAAACTCTTTAACCATACCTGGATCAAATTCAAAACGCATGAAGTGAACAGCTGAGGTCTTAACCTCTGTCTCTCTATCCATGTCCTCATTACAAATAGCAAACACTTTGTCATGATTTCCAACTTGAAAATAGATGCTTCTTTCAACACCAATTAATTTAGATAATGCAACCGTTCGCTCCTCAACATTAGTATATTCAATCATCATAGTAGCCTTCAAGTTTGAGCCTTCAGGTACCAGTGAGTTATATACATCGAGCTCTTCTTGAATACCGTCAGCCTCAAAAATTTTCTCTATACGAAGCATCTCTTGGATCTGAAACTGGACTGTTTTCTTGTTTTCAAACAACATCCTTAGATGCTCTCCAAGATTAACCTCTCTGAGCTTTTTTATTTGAATAGTATCTGAACGAATAGCTGAACGTTTTTCTGCGTATTCTTCAAGAGAGAATAAGTCTTGTCTTGTTAGCATTTAATTAACCTCATTTTTATTATAAACCATAAGCCATTTTCACCAAACTAATTGGATGAATGGATTCTATATCTTGCGTAGCAATATGCGCAACATGGTTGCCAGCCATAACGCAGTCACTAACGACCAAATCGGTTGTGTCAGTTATTTTTTTTGCAACTGGCATTCCAATTTGTACAGAGTAAGTATGCGTATCTTTTCTGACTCCATATGTACCATCATGTCCAGAACATCTTTCCGCAATATTTACATCTAGATCTGGAATTAAGCCTAAAATTCTTTTAGTATGTGAGCCAATGTTTTGCACTCTTTGATGACAAGCAATTTGATAAAGTACTTCTTTATCAATTGGCTTAAAATTACCATCAAACTGATTACTTTCTTTTAAAAATGATAGATATTCGAAGGGGTCATAAAATGCTTTAGATATTGCCATAATATCTTCATTTTCAGAAATTATCATTGGCAATTCATTTTTAAACATTAAGACACATGAAGGTATTGGCGCAATTAATTTATAACCATCATTAACTAACTTTATAAGTGGTGTTATATTTTCATTCGCATACTTAACCACAGCTTCAAGATCGCCAAGTTCCATCTTGGGCATACCACAACACTGAGTTTTTTTAATGAGTTTTACTTCTACACCGTTATGCCTAAGGACATCGACTAAATCAATAACAGTTTGAGGGTCATTATATTCACCATAACAAGTACCAAAAATTGCTACCTTGAATTTACTTGTAGAATTATCTTCTACAAAAATTTTGGAAAGTTTTTTGGTATGGTATTTTGGAACAACAGCATCAACGTGAACACCTAAAACTTTTTCGGTTACCTTTCTCATTGTTTTGTTGCTATTAGACCAATTAACAATTGGCGAGATTACTGGCATGGATGCAATAGAACCTACTTTTTGTGGTGATGTTAAGATCTTATGAGATAGTTTTGTTTCGCCTTTTTTAAATTGAATTGCTTTTGCGCGAAGCATTAGATGTGGGAAATCAACATTGAAGTCATGCGGCGGAACATAAGGGCATTTTGCCACGAAACATAAATCACATAAATAGCATTGGTCAACCACTTTCTTATAATCTGCTTTATCTACGCCATCAACCTCAAATGTTTGAGACTCATCAATCAAGTCAAAGAGTGTTGGAAAAGACTTGCAAAGGCTCACACAACGTCTACAACCATGACAGATATCAAATACTCTTTCTAATTCTGTATTGAGAGAATCTTCATTATAAAAATCTTCATCTTTCCAATTTAGAGGGTGGCGAGTTGGTGCCTCTAAATTACCTTCTTTAAATTTAGACATATATACCTAGGATTTGTTGCCATAAGCTAAGCCTATGGCAACGAAGTTTTTATAAGCTATCTAGTGCTTTTTGGTAACGATTTGCATGAGAACGTTCAGCTTTAGCTAAAGTTTCAAACCATTCAGCAATTTCATCAAAACCCTCATCTCTTGCTGTTTTGGCCATACCTGGATACATATCAGTGTATTCATGAGTTTCTCCATGAACAGCACTTTCAAGCATCTCTTTTACTTCTTTAGCAGGCATATCTGTCCCTGGATCACCAACACCACCTTCAATGAGATGCTCCATATGACCATGAGCATGGCCAGTTTCACCTTCCGCAGTTGATCTAAATAACGCAGCCATATCTGGCTCACCAAGAACATCACATTGGTTTGCAAAATATAAGTAGCGTCTATTTGCCTGAGACTCTCCAGCAAATGCATCCTTTAAACTTTGTTCTGTTTTACTTCCGCTTAATGACATAACTTCCTCCGATTGGTTAAACGAGCCATCATCATACCAGTACTTTATATATAAATAAATTGAATAAATGTGTATATAATATCCGTAAAAAACGAATATAAAAAATGACACCCTCACTAAAAAACTTACAGTATTTAGTTGCACTAAAAAAAACTAATCACTTTTCCAAAGCTGCAAATGATTGCTTTGTTAGCGCTTCAACATTCAGCGCAGGAATATCAAAACTTGAAAGCGACTTAGGAGTTCTGCTTGTTGAGAGAGACAATAAAAACGTTCACTTTACAGCAACTGGGAATCGAGTTGTAAAACAAGCTCTATTAGTGATGGCTGAGATTAATGTTTTATTAAGTACTGCAAAATTAGATTTTTTTGATTCTGAAGTTACCATTGGAGTAATACCTACGATTTCTACCTATATTCTGCCAAATTTCTTATCTAACTTAAGCAAGCTTTATCCAAAACTTAAGGTTTCTTTTAAGGAAG
Source organism: Candidatus Pseudothioglobus sp. Uisw_086 (assembly GCF_048085745.1). Taxonomy (GTDB): domain Bacteria; phylum Pseudomonadota; class Gammaproteobacteria; order PS1; family Pseudothioglobaceae; genus Pseudothioglobus. The sequence goes on from NZ_CP159803.1 coordinate 1,594,394, forward strand.
ATACAAGTGAAAATTTACTTATGCAACTAGAGCAAGCTAAGATTGACTTTGCCATATTTGCTTTTCCATATGAATTGCCCAACTTTATTGAAAGCTTTCAAGTCTTTTCTGACCCAATTTATTTTATTCAACATAAAAAACGCAAATCTAAAGTAATTGATAATGGGTCACTGCTAATGCTCGAACAGGGTCACTGCTTGAGGTCACATATATTGCAAAATAATAAAATTTCAAATCAACATATTTCTGGTTTTTCTTGTACCAGTATTTCAACGCTTGTTGCTATGGTCGATACAGATATTGGTGTGAGTTTTCTACCCAAAATGGCAATCGATTTTGGCATACTTAAGGATTATCCCAATATATCCATTGATATGAATTCAACCAAGGCAAAACGAGATATTGGAGTTATCTATAGAAAAAATAATCAGCAAGAAGAGAGCATCAAAAAACTCGCAGGGCTTCTAATCAATTCTTAGTTTTTCCTAATGGTAAGGGTTACTAATCCCGAGAGTCTTTAAAAAATCAATTTCAATAGACTCCATTTTATTAGCAGATTCAAGGTCTGTATGGTCATGCCCTACCAAGTGAAGAATTCCATGTATGGCCATGTGAGTCAAATGATCTGAAAACGTTTTATCTCCTACTAGTGCCTCTTCTCTTACCACATCAGCACAAATAACAACATCACCTAATATTGGCTCTCCAATTTCCTCAGGAATATCGCTTTGAAAAGATAGCACATTAGTTACTTGGTTTTTAGCTCTATACTCTTTATTAAGAACTTGAATCTCAACAGGGGAAACTATGCGAATGAGTAACTCACTTTCTTTAATCCCTGCCTCACTCATAAATTTTTGGCAAACTAACCCCAGCTTGTCTTCATCTATATTAATATCGTTAATGATGTTTTGAATAACTACCATGGCTAATTTATATTGATAAAATACTTATTTTATCCCTAAAACATTTTACTTTGAGTCAAATCATAGAAGTTGCCATCCCAGTGCCCTTACACAATACATTTGATTACATTTGTAATCAAGAAGTAACAGTAGGAGCCAGAGTTAAAGTTCCATTTGGTCCAAAAAAAGTTATAGGAATTGTACTTTCTCTAAAAGATAAAAGTGAGTTTAGTAAACTTCGGACTATCGAAGAAGTAATTGATACTGAAGCACTATTATCCAAAGAAATTCTTGATTTTTTATTCTGGTCAGCCAACTACTACCATCATCCAGTTGGTGAAGTTCTTGCTAATGCCCTTCCAAAAAACCTGAGACTTGGAAAGCCTGCAATTATTAAGAAACCAACTGAAATAAATAATGCAGTCACACCGAGATCCTTCAAACCAACATCTGAACAACAAAATGCAGTTAATGAAGTTCTTAAATATGAAAATAGCTTCCATGGATTCCTACTTCAAGGAGTCACAGGAAGTGGAAAAACTGAGGTTTATCTCAATCTTACTGAAAAACGTATAAAGGATGGGAAGCAAGTTCTTGTTCTAGTCCCTGAAATTGGATTAACACCTCAAATGATCGCGCGCTTTGAAGAAAGAATAAATGAAAGAGTTGTTGCTGTTCACTCACAACTTAATGAAACCCAAAAACAAGACGCCTATCTATTGGCTAAAAATGGAGAAGCAAAAGTTATCTTAGGAACTCGCTCGGCTATCTTTACTCCAATCCCTAAACTTGGACTAGTTATCGTGGATGAGGAGCATGATGGCTCCTTTAAACAGCAATCGAGCTTCCGCTATTCTGCTCGAGATCTAAGCTTTATGCGCGCCAAATTTGAAAATATTCCTCTGATTTTAGGAACTGCAACACCCTCGCTTGAGACCTTAAAAAATGTTGCTGACAAAAAACTGACGCGACTTACTTTGACCACTCGCCCTGGTGAAGCAATTATGCCAATTGTTAACTTAATTGATATGAGGAACCAACCTTCAGAAGCTCTATCAATACCTCTAGTTTCTAAAATAAAAAAATACTTAGAAGACGATAAACAGGTCATGCTCTTTATTAATCGTCGGGGCTATGCGCCAGTTTACTATTGCACTGAATGTGACTGGCAATCTGAATGCACCAATTGTGACTCAAAGCTTGTTTACCATCGCAATATTAATCGACTTAAGTGTCATCATTGTGGTCTCGAAAAGTCACCAGAATCCTCTTGCCCCTCTTGCAATAGTCAAAGCCTGAAAATACTAGGTTATGGAACAGAAAGGTTGGAAGAAAATCTTGAGTCATATTTTCCCAATTCTGATGTAATTAGAATTGATAGAGACACAACAAGAAAGAAAAAAGCATTTACATTGCATTTAGAAAAAATAAACTCTGGGAAGCCTTGCATTATTGTTGGCACTCAAATGTTAGCAAAAGGCCATGACTTCTCTAATTTAGCATTTGTTGGTATTCTAGATGTAGATGTTGGCCTCATGTCGCTAGACTATAAAGCGACAGAGCAATTAGCACAATTACTTATTCAAGTTTCAGGAAGGTGTGGAAGAGGAAAATATAGAGGAGAGGTTAATATTCAAACTCGCTACCCCCATCATCCTATCTTTAAGTTTGTAAGAGATTCACAATATATTGAGTACGCAAAAACCTTGTTACTAGAGCGAGAGGAGGCACAACTCCCTCCATATGCTCATCAAGCACTAATTTGCGCAAATTCTAAAAATAAAAATGAAGCTGAAAAATTTTTAACTGAAGTGGCTCAATTAATTAATAATATTGATATAGAATCAATCGAAATTTGGGGACCTGTACCTGGGGTTATTGAGAAGAAGTCAAATTATTACTATTTCAATTTATATTTACAATCTAAAGATAGAGTTCAGCTTCATAGGTTAATTAAAACCTTTTATAAGCATATTGAGACAATCAAGGTGAGCTCATCAGTTCGCTGGTTTATTGATATTGATCCCATTGAATAATCAATATAACTTTTTCCTAAAGGCTTTCAGCCACATCTTTCATTGCATCAGTAATTTGAAGTAACTCTTGATCAGTGATTATAAAAGGTGGCATCGTGTAGAGTAGTTTGCCATAAGGTCTCAGCCAAATTCCACAGTCAATTAACTGCTCTTGGGTTTTTTTCATATCAAGAGGCTCTTTAAACTCTACAACGCCTATTGCCCCAATGACTCTAACGTCAAATATAGATTTATGTTTCTTTAAAGCTAGTAATTGAGATGAAAGAATGTCTTGAATCTCTGAGATCCTTTTTTTCCAGTTGCTACTAAGAAGTAAATCAATACTAGCATTCGCTGCTGAACAGGATAAAGGGTTTGCCATAAAAGTAGGTCCATGCATTAATACTCCAACTGTACTTGAGACTTTTTCGGAAGTTATTGCGGCTGCCATGGTCATATAACCGCCCGTTAAAGCCTTTCCTATACAAAGAATATCAGGAGAAATATTTGCATGATTGCAACCAAAGAGTTCTCCTGTTCGGCCAAAACCTGTCGCTATTTCATCTACAATCAATAAGACCTCATAATCATCGCATAAAGATCTAACGCCTTTGAGATAATCAGCATCATATATATTCATTCCACCAGCCCCTTGAACAATAGGCTCAAGAATAATTGCTGCAATATTATTATGGCTTTCTTTAAGTCTTAACTCTAAATCTAAAAGAGCTTCAGCGCTTTTCCCTAACTTGGGCTGAGTTACAAAGTAATGTTTTGGAAGTACGCCACTAAACAAATGGTGCATGCCATTATTTGGGTCACACACACTCATCGCTCCGAAAGTATCTCCATGGTAACCACCTCTAGGGGTTACAAAATGTGACTTTTCTTTTTTTCCTTTATTTTGCCAATACTGCAAAGCCATCTTAAGAGAAACCTCTACAGAAACAGAGCCAGAGTCAGCAAAAAAAACTTTATCAAGCCCTTGAGGAGTTATTTTTATAAGTTTTTCACATAAGTCAATCGCAGGTTGGTGAGTAAGCCCTCCAAACATTACGTGCGATACAGCATCAATCTGAGCCTTCATTGCCCTATTTATGAAAGGATTATTGTAACCATGAATCATTGACCACCAGCTACTCATACCATCAATAACACGAGTTCCATTTTTAAAGTTTAAATAAACCCCATCTGCAGTATCAACAAGATAAGTAGGCACCTTATTTGGTATCGTGGCGTAAGGATGCCAAATATGATTATCATCAATACTCATTAAAGGCACTCTCTTAACTGCGTCATAGAGTCGATTACAAGATCAGGGCTTTCATCTAATATATTATTACCATGATTGTAGCCATATGACATACAAATTATATCAAATCCAGCTGCTCTAGCAGCCTTTACATCACTTACAGAGTCTCCCAACATAAGGCACTCTTTTGGATCTATATTAAAAAAACTAGCGCCATGAAGAAGTGGCAAAGGGTCTGGTTTTTTCTTTTTCAGAGTATCACCAGAAATGACTATCTTAAAGTAATCATAGATATTTAATGATTTTAGTAATGGGTGAGTAAACTGCTCTGCTTTATTAGTAACGCAGCCTAAAAGATAATTCTTAGATTGTAAATAATCTAATCCCTCTTTAACCCCATCATATAAGCTTGACCTTATTGCTGAATTTTCAGCATACAGTTCTAAAAAAATTGGATACGCGGTGTCGTATACTTCTCGACTTGGCTTGAGATCCAAATCTCCAGTCAAAGCTCGCTCTACTAATCTAGGAACGCCATTTCCAACCCAATGTCTAACCCTTGACTCTCCTCTTGTCGGCATACCAAGCTGAATCATCATCTCATCAACACAGTAGGCAAGGTCCGGGACACTATCAACTAGAGTTCCATCAACATCAATCAATATTAATTTTGGCTGAAATTTTTTCATTAATGTTCTTTATTTATTGCAAGTTTGGTAGAATTGAGTTAAGCATTTATAACTAATATATTTTATATGGAAAACAAAACAGTCATTGGATTTATTGGAGCTGGAAATATGGCGTATGCACTGATTAAAGGGCTCCTCAGTAATGGCTTTGATGCTAAAAATATAAATGTAAGCGACTCTAATGATGAGCTTCTTATCAATCGTCAATCTGAACTTAAAATTACAACATATTCTGATAATAACTCTTTACTAGATAATAGTGATATTATTGTTTTTGCAGTAAAGCCTCAAGTACTCTCGATAGTTTGCCTTCAATTAAAAAATAAAGTTAAACCAAACCACCTTTTTGTCTCTATCGTAGCCGGAATTCGAGGTAATGATATTAATCGTTGGTTAGGAGGTAATTTTGCCCTTGTAAGAACAATGCCTAATACACCTGCACTATTTCAAAGTGGTGTTACAGGTCTTTTTGCAAATGATTTAGTCAGCAATCAACAAAAAGAATTAGTAACTTCAATCTTATCGTCTGTGGGCCAATGTTTCTGGGTAGACGATGAGAAATTAATAGATGCAATTACTGCCATATCTGGAAGTGGGCCGGCTTATTTTTTTCTATTGATGCAATCAATTACGCAAGCAGCAACTGCTCTTGGTTTAGATGAAAAAACTGCAAACTCTTTAAGTATTCAAACTAGTTTAGGTGCAAGCCTAATGGCAACTAAAAGTGGTAAAGATTCAAAGACACTTAGGAAAGAAGTTACTTCCCCCAATGGAACAACCCAAGCAGCTATTGAAAGCTTTCAAGATCAAAACTTTGAAGGAATAGTTGCAGCAGCTACAAGGGCTGCTTATGACCGAGCCCGAGAACTTAGTAACGACCTAGGTGATGTTGAGTAAAAAAGGAAAATTAAAAATATTTTCAGCTGCCCCATAAAAGCTGCATATTAGCTATAGCAACTAGTGATGCAGTTTCGGTCCTTAAAACTCGTTTACCTAATAAGAGTGACTTAAATCCAGCATTTGTTGAATCAGCAACCTCTTGCTCCGTTAATCCCCCCTCTGGTCCAATGAGAATTGTTGCTCTTGATTGCTCAGGCATTTGAGCAAGACTTATATTTGCACGATGATGCAAAACAAAGCCATTATGATTTTGATTTTCAAGCAAATCACTGAGTAAAGTAGGTTGGCAGATATTAACAATTACGGCTCGTCCTGATTGCTCACACGCATGGTTTGCTATCTTTTGCCAATGCTCTATTTTTTTTTGAGCTCGGTCGCCTTTTAATCTAACTACACAACGCTCAAGCTGCATTGGGATAATACTTGATACACCTAATTCTATGGCTTTTTGGATTAAAAAATCCATTTTTTCGCCTTTAGCAATCCCCTGTGCTAGCGTTAAATTTAGCTTGGATTCAGAATCATTTATTAACTTTGAAACAATACTAATGCTGGTTATTTTTTTTAACCTTTGAACTTTTGCGTCGTAATCAAAACCATCACCATTAAATATAGTGATATTTTTACCATCTGGAAAACGCAAAACTTTGTTAAGATGATGGCTATTATCTTTACTTAACTCAATACTAATGCCCAGAGATAGAGCAGTATTTTGATAAAGTCGTATCTTTTTCATGGTATCTTTCTTGGGTTATTTATCAATGAATTAATGCACCTAACAAAATGATACATAAAAAAAGAAGAGAAGAGTTGTTAAGCATACTAGGAGATGATGCAGTAGTAATTGTGTCTTCAAATAGTGAACAAAAAAGAAATAGTGATGTCAACTACCCCTTTCGACCAGACAGCAGTTTTTGGTATCTTACTGGTTTTATAGAGCCTGATGCAATAGCAGTTTTCTGTAAAAATAATTACAGCATTTTTTTAAGGCCCAAAGATAAAACTCAGGAAATATGGAATGGAGTGAGACTTGGAGTTGATCTCGCACCTGAAACTTTATTAGTCGACTATGCTTATGATATTAATACTTTTACAGATGTAATTAAGAAACTCATAAGTAAAGAATCATCTTTATATTTTGATCAGCCAACTTCTGATGGCTGGAAAAATAGAGCAAGTACTAATTTCCTTAATAAAACTATTGCTTCAATTTTTAATAGCCGCATTCAACCTTTAAACCCATATTTGTCGGAAATGAGGATTATTAAAGATGCTTCTGAAGTAAAAAATATGCAAACTGCAGCAAATCTTGCTTCAAAAGCACATATGAAGGCTATGGTAAAAACTCAGCCTGGACTTTATGAGTACAACATTGCCGCTGAATTTGACTCTGTCTTCAAAAACGAAAACTCAGAGCATTCTTACCCTCCAATTGTTGCAGGTGGAGAAAATGCGTGCATACTTCATTACAATGAAAATAATAAATTATTAAATGATGGTGACCTTCTTCTCATAGACGCTGGCTGTGAAATACTTGGTTATGCATCTGATATTACTAGAACCTTTCCAGTTAATGGAAAGTTTAGTGGCCCTCAAAAAGAAATATACGAAATTGTTTTAAATGCCCAAATTCAGGCTATCGCTTCAATTATGCCAGGTGGTGACGTAAATAAGCCTCATGAAATTGCATGTGAAATTATTTCAAGGGGGCTTATGAAGCTAGGGATAATGGATGATATAAGTAATTTAAGAGAATTCTATATGCATGGAACAGGTCATTGGTTAGGTTTGGATGTACATGATGTTGGAGCTAAAGAAATTAACAATTCTTTTCGAAAATTTGAAATAGGCATGGTAACAACAGTGGAGCCTGGAATCTACATCCGCAAGGATGATAAAATTGATCCGAAATACTGGAATATTGGAATAAGGATTGAAGACGATGTTCTAGTTACTATTGATGGAAACCATGTTTTATCTGAAGCAGCTATTAAAAATGTAGATGATATTGAATATCTAATGAGCCAACGCTAACCATGAATATAAATCAAGCCATCAAAGCTGTTATTTCAAAAAAAGATCTAAATGAAAGTGAAATGCTTGATGTGATGAATAGCATTATGACTGGCCAAACAACGGATGCACAGATTGGTGCTTTTTTAATTGGCTTATCTATGAAAGGCGAAACAATTGAAGAAATTACTGCCAGCGCAAAGGTTATGCGCTCACTGGCAACTTCGGTTGAGTTAACTAGCACTGAGTACCTTGTAGATACTTGCGGAACGGGTGGAGATGGCCTGGGATTGTTTAATATATCAACTGCCTCTGCCTTTGTTGTTGCAGCTGCAGGTGGCAAGGTTGCAAAGCATGGTAATCGATCCATTTCATCAAAATCTGGAAGTGCAGATGTTCTGGAAGCAGCTGGAATAAATCTTAACTTAAGCCCCGAACTCATTAGCGAATGTATCGAAAAAATAGGCGTTGGATTTATGTTTGCACCAGCACATCATAGTGCAATGAAACACGCAATTGGTCCGCGAAAAGAACTGGCAGTCAGAACTATATTTAATGTTTTAGGCCCCCTTACTAATCCAGCTAAAGCCCCTAATCAAGTTATTGGGGTTTATGACAGAAACCTAGTTGAGCCAATCGCTAACGTCCTAAAAAGCCTTAAATCTCGACATGTTATGGTAGTTCATTCTGCAGATGGACTTGATGAATTTTCTATAGCTGATAAAACCTTTGTAGCTGAATTATATAATGATGAAGTCTCAACCTATAGTGTGCATCCAGATGACTTTGGTTTAAAGGTAGGTAACCTTAATGATATTAAAGCAGAAAATGCTGATGAGTCGCTCTCTCTAATTTATGAAGCCTTTTCTGGGCATAATGGTACTGCAAAAAATATCATTGCTTTAAATGCTGGAGCTGCTATTTATGTAAGTGGTCTCGAAGAGACACTCAATTCAGGGATTGAAAAAGCCTCCAAAGTATTATCAGATGGAAGTGCAAAAGAAAAACTTGAAGAATATATTTTCGCTAGTAATAATTAAATTAATTATGAATAAAAAAACTAATCTTATCTGGATAGACCTTGAAATGACAGGATTAATTCCTGAAAGTGATGTCATTATTGAGATAGCAACAGTAGTTACTGATGCAAATCTAGATGTAATAGAAGAAGGTCCTTCATTAGCTATTCATCAAAATAGTGATCTTCTTGATGGAATGGACGACTGGAACACAAAACAACATAATCAATCTGGACTTGTCCAAAGAGTAATAGAAAGCAAAGTTTCGACTGCTGAGGCAGAATTCCAAACCCTAGATTTTCTTATTAAATATGTCGACCAAGGCGCATCACCAATGTGTGGTAATTCGATTTGTCAGGATAGAAGGTTCTTGTATAACTATATGCCAAAACTAGAAAAGTTTTTTCACTATCGACATATCGACGTCTCCACATTAAAAGAATTAGCTGTTCGATGGAAGCCAAGCATTATTTCTTCCACATATAAAAAATCTAGGCATTTAGCATTATCAGATGTTTATGACTCAATTGATGAGTTAAAACACTACAGAGAGCATTTCATTAAAGCTTAAATTGACTTACTTATCGCCCGCTAAAATTAATTTATTTTTACACGTAACCTCAAAAAGGTCGGATGGTTATCATAACCTTCAGACCATTTTTCAACTTGTAGATTACTGTGATGAGATAAATATTAATTATAGAAGTGATGAAATAATTAGGCGAATTAGTGGCAATGAAAATATTCCACAAGATCAGGACTTAACTATACGTAGTGCCACTCTACTAAAAAAAATCACTGGGTCAAAGGGTGGGGCAGATATTAGTATAGTAAAAAAAATACCTATAGGAAGTGGCTTAGGAGGCGGTAGCTCAAATGCAGCGACTGTTTTAATTGCTCTTAATGAGCTTTGGAATCTTAATTTATCAAAAGAAGAACTAGTGGATATTGGTCAACATATTGGTGCAGACGTTCCCGTATTTATCATTGGTCGTAGCTCTTGGGGCGAAGGTATAGGTGAAATACTTACACCAATAAGTCTGCCAAAATACTTTTATTTAATTGTTTCAATTGGCAAACATATATCCACGAAAGAAATTTTCACACACAAAGCATTGACAATGTCTCCAGTTCAAAGGAAAATGTCAGATTTTTCACTTGTCTCTAATCCACACAATGACTGTTTGGAGGCTGCAATTGACATAGAAGGTGAGATAGAAGATGCTTTAATTCATCTAAACTCAACTGAAAAGCATATTGATAAGGCTAGAATGTCAGGAAGTGGATCATGCGTTTATGTGGCATTTGAAAGAGAAGAAGATGCAATAATTGCAAAGAAAGAGTTACCAATAAAATGGCTCGGTTTTATCGCAAAAGCGATTAATAAATCACCATTATGTAATTGGGATGTCGCCAAGTGGTAAGGCAACGGGTTTTGATCCCGTCATTCGCAGGTTCGATCCCTGCCATCCCAGCCATATTTTCATGAATTAAATGATATGAGGTGAGGATTATGAGTGAGAATGTTTATCAATTTAATTTTAAACAGCTTGATGGGCAAGAAGTCTCTATGAGCGAGTTCAAAGGTAAGGCAATTTTAGTTGTTAATACTGCAAGCTTCTGCGGATTAACCTATCATTACACTGGTCTCGAAAAACTCTACCAAAAGTACAAAGAAAGTGGCCTAGTGATAATTGGTTTTCCTTGCAATCAATTTGGTAAACAAGAGCCTGGAACTTCAAAAGAAATCAAAGATTTTTGTAACCTAAATTATGATGTTACATTTCCTATGTCAACAAAAGTTGATGTCAATGGTAAAAATACACATCCCCTATTCAAATATTTAAAAAGTGAGCTAAAGGGAAAACTAAACGATAGTGTTAAATGGAATTTCACTAAATTTCTAATTGACCCTGATGGCATACCTTTTAAGCGTTTTAGTTCAACTACTGAACCCGAAGACATTTCATTATCAATAGATGAAGTACTATAAATCTTGATTCAATTGTAAAACTATTGTGCTTAGCGACTTAATTTGTTTGTATAATTGCATCCTACATCAATAAAACCCTAATTGGATGTCTCTAGAAAGAATAAAGATCTTTAGCGGAAACGCAAACCCTGATCTCTCATCCGAAATTATCACTAATCTCAACATCACTCAAAGTAAGGCCTTTGTGGGTCAATTTAGTGATGGTGAAGCTCAAGTTGAAATTCTTGATAATGTACGTGGATGTGATGTGTTTGTTATTCAGCCAACCTGCGGACCTTCATCAGCTGAAACTTTAATGGAGTTATTAATAATGGTTGACGCCCTAAGGCGCTCTTCTGCAGGAAAAATCACAGCTGTCGTTCCATATCTTGGCTACTCTAGACAAGATAGGCGCTCTAGACTAACTCGCGTTCCAATAACTGCAAAACTTGTTGCTCAATTGATTGAAGCGTCAGGTGTTGACCGCATATTAACAATGGACTTACATGCAGATCAGATCCAAGGTTTCTTCAATATTCCAATTGACAACATATACGCACAACCCGTCCTTGTGCAAGATATTTTGGATCATAACTATCAAGATGTAGTCGTAGTATCCCCAGATGTTGGAGGAGTAGCAAGAGCAAGAGCAGCAGCAAAAAGAATTAATGATGCAGACCTTGCAATTATTGACAAAAGACGACCAGCACCAAACTTAGTTAAAGTCATGAATGTAATAGGTGATGTAGAAGGGCGAACCTGTATTATGATAGATGATATGGTTGATACCGCTGGAACACTCTGCCAAGCTGCTGAAATATTAAATGAGAAAGGTGCAAAGAAAGTTGTTGCATATGCAACTCATGCAGTTCTTTCTGGTGCTGCTATTGATAACATATCAAACTCCAAGCTGGATGAACTAGTTATAACAAACACCATCCCATTAACAGATATAGCAAAAAAAAGCAGGAAAATTAGGCAATTGTCAATTGCCACGACTCTTGCAGACGTTATTCGTAGAATTAGCGATGAACAATCCATCAGTACAATTTTTGCAGATTCAAACTAATCCTGCGCCTTTACAGCGCTAAATTAATGGTAAAAACAATCTACTCTTTTAGGTATAATTTCCTCTCTGTTTTGAAAAAATCAAATTATGAAAACAACTACTGAAGCTCACAAAAAAGCCCTTAATAGTCTTATAACAATTGGAAAAGAACAAGGCTACCTGACTTATTCAGAAATCAATGATCTCTTGCCAGAAGACTTATTAACACCTGAACAGGTTGAGCCTATCGTAACAATTTTAGAAGAAATGGATATATTAGTTTCTGATGAAGCTCCAGACGCTGACGAGCTAGTAATGAAGTCAGGTGGAAAGGCAGAGGCAAGCTCTGCTGAAGTTGCAACAGCAGCTTTAGCTGCTCTCGATTCAGAATTTGGAAGGACGACCGATCCTGTTAGAATGTACATGCGAGAAATGGGTGTAGTTGAGCTTCTAGAACAAAAAGACGAGGTTCGTATCGCAAAAGAAATCGAAGCAGGTGTTTATCAAATATTACAAGCAATTTCTCTTTATCCTGAAATCTCTGACTATTTCTTCAAGGCATATACAAGACTGGAAGAAGGCAAATGTAAGATGACTGATGTTGTTATTGGTTATCAAGGTGATGCTGAAGAATTCGAAGAAAAACAAGTGCTTATTAAGGAGAAGCAGGCCCTACTTGATGAAAAACAAGCGCAGCTTGATGCAATGGAAATAGATGAACATTCAGAAGAACTTGAAGAGGATGAAGATGATTTTGATGAATTAGAATATACTGGTCCAGACGAGGGAATGGTATATGAGCGCTTTGATAAAATAAAAAAATCTCATAATACCTATATTAAATCCTTTGAGAAAAATGGATACCTTGATGACAAAACTGTTAAAGCTAGACATAAATTTTCTAGCTGTATCTCTGAACTAAGACTTGCACCAAAACTAGTTAGTACAATGATGGAACTAGTTTCAAGTCGCGTAGATAAGGTTAAAAAGGAAGAAAAACTTATTCGTCAAGCCTGTCTTGATGCTGGTATGAGTTCAGAACTTTTTTATTCATCATTTCCAGGAAATGAAACTAATTTTGATTGGCTCAAATCTATTGATCTTGATAAGCCAACTATAAAATTATTAGAAAAAACTGAAAAAGAAATTTATTACTCTCAAAAGAGTCTTTTAGAGCATGAAGTGGCAATGAATTTGACAATTATAGAGCTTAAAGAAATAAACAAAAGACTTCGAAGAGGAGATAGAAAGGCTAAAGTTGCCAAAAGTCAGATGATAGAAGCTAATTTAAGACTTGTAATTTCGATTGCAAAAAAATATGCAAATCGTGGTCTACAATTCTTAGATCTCATCCAAGAAGGTAATGTAGGATTAATGAAGGCAGTAGACAAATTTGAATATCGTAGAGGTTATAAATTTTCAACTTATGCAACGTGGTGGATCCGCCAAGCAATAACTAGATCAATTGCTGATCAAGCGCGCACTATTCGAATCCCAGTTCACATGATTGAAACTATCAATAAACTAAACCGAGTAAGACGTCAACTTCTTCAAAGATTTGGAAGGGAAGCAACCCCTGAAGAGCTTTCTGTAGAGATGGAACTACCTGAATATAAAATTAATAAAATACTTAAAATTGCTAAAGAACCATTATCAATGGAGAATCCAGTTGGTGATGATGAAGACTCTACAATTGGTGATTTTATCGAAGATACAAATCTATCTTCTCCTGTTGAAGTCACAACGCGTGAAAGTCTTAAAGAGACTACTGGTGATCTTTTAGCTAATTTATCGCCACGAGAGGCTAAGGTTTTAAAAATGCGATTTGGAATAGATATGAGTACAGACCACACACTTGAAGAAGTGGGTAGACAGTTTGATGTTACTCGTGAAAGGATTCGCCAAATTGAAGCTAAGGCACTTAGAAAACTAAGACATCCTTCTCGTGCGCATAAACTCCAAAGTTTTTTAGAATAGCTCTTCTACGGGCCTATAGCTCAGTTGGTTAGAGCACTCGACTCATAATCGATTGGTCCTTGGTTCAAGTCCAAGTAGGCCCACCATATATAGAAAAACCTAGTTTAATACTAGGTTTTTTATTGTGCAAATTAAAACTTATCATCAAGATATACTGGTTGAATAACTGACTCGTTAATAACGCCATTATCATTTTTAATACTATAAGCCTTTGCATTTGATAAAGACGATACACAACGCTCAAGCCTTCCATCTATAAAGTGAGCGGCAACGCCATCATCACAAGCAATACCTGGCAACATGGTTCCATTTAGAATAGCTTTATGATATTCAGGCCTCCTTTTAATTTCAGTATCAAAATGTGGGCAGTTGCTTCCTTGAAGGAACCCTAAACAATCTAATGGGAGTAACTTGCCAGTCTTTGAATCAGTTAAACCTTGCTCAAACCAACAAATAGATCCAGCACTAAGTCCGGCTAATATTGCGCCGTTACACCAAGCCTCATTTAAAAACTTATCAAGACCCCACTCTTTCCAAAGAACTAAAAGGTTTCTTGTATTACCACCACCAACATAAAAAATATCTTTTTCTAAAACAAAATCTCTCAAATCACCTTCTGGTGGACTAAATAAAGATAAGTGGCTTGTTTCGCAATTAAGCTTTTTATAAGAAGAATAAAAGCGTTTTTTATAACTCTCATCATCTCCGCTTGCCGTTGGTATAAAACAAACTTTAGGATTTTTTTTGTTTGACAAAGACAACAGATACTTATCCAATTTAAGATTCTCTGGTTTAGAGGTAAACCCTCCACCACCCATAGTTAATATCTGTTTTTTCATATTCTCATCTTCACCTTATTAATAGAAATAAATTTTACTTAAGTTATCTTCTTAGTAAAAAATAAATACAACTGTCAATGATATAATTTACCTTATGCCAGAGAAAATTCTTTCAGAACTAATAACTCTTACTGTCGAAGTAGGAGAAATTATTATGTCTCATCGCAAAAATTCAGGAAACTTTAGCATGAAGAGCGACAATACCCCTGTAACTCAGGCTGATAAAGAATCAAATGAGTTAATCATAAATACTTTAAAAAAACTAACTCCTAACACACCAATACTATCTGAAGAATCATCTAACATCCCTTTTTCATCTCGAAAATCTTGGGATGAATATTGGCTAATCGATCCTTTAGATGGAACTCGTGACTTTATAGATGGCTCACCAGACTTTTGTATTAGCATTGCTCTTATTCGTAATCATTACCCAGATTTTGGTTTAATCTATTCTCCATTTCATAAAGTACACTACTATCGGCTTCCAAGCCAATCATCAATAAAGATGATTGGAAACAAACCTCATAAAATTTCTACAAAAAAACCTAATAGGTGGGAAAAAATCGTAGTGGGAAGATACTCAAATAACAATAAATCTCTTAAAAATCATCTTAGATCTAAAACAAATTTTGAAACTTTTAAACTCGGAAGTGCGCTTAAATTTTGTTTAATTGCAGAAGGGATTTATGATTGCTACCCTAAATTTGGGCGCTGCTCAGAATGGGATACTGCAGCTGGGGTATATATTCTTGAAGGCGCAGGTGGCACAGTTCTTGATTTAAATAATAAACCCTTAACTTATAATTTCAGAGAAGATAACCTAAGCCCGGCCTTTAAAGCAGCAGGGTATCAAGAAAATCTCAAAGATAAATCAACCGCAGCAACATCTTTTGTAATTGAGCCTATTGAAATATAGTCAACACCAGTCTCTGCATAACTAACAATATTTGTTTCGTTCACTCCACCTGAGGCTTCAATTGGATATACACCTTGCACAATTTTGACAGCCTCTTTAAGATCTATAAGACTAAAGTTATCACAAAGAACTCTCGTTATTCCCTTTATTGATAGAACAGAACGAATCTGTTCCATATTCTCTACTTCAACCACAATTGGTTTATGAGGATATTTTTTAAGAGCTTTCTTTATAGATTTATCAAGGGAGCCAATTGATAAAATATGATTTTCTTTTAGCATAATGCAGTCATAAAGCCCCATCCTATGGTTCACTCCGCCGCCACACTTAACAGCATATTTTTGTGCTTTTCTTAAACCTGGGATTGTCTTTCTTGTATCAAGTAATTGCGCCTTTGTTTTACCTATAAGGTTAACTAGATCTTTCGTTTTAGTTGACGTACCACTTAAAATTTGAAGAAAATTAAGTGCTGTTCTTTCTGCAGTAATGATTGCTCGAGATTTTCCTTTAATATTGCAAATAACTTCGCCAGGCTTAACCTCATCCCCATCCTTCAAATTCCATTTTATTTGTATGTCTTTATCAAGAGATAGAAAGCATAAGTCAAAATACTCTGTACCACATATAGTCGCTCGATCTCTACAAATTAGTTCAGCATTTATAATGACGTCATCAAGAAGGCTTGAAGATAGGTCTCCAGAACCTATATCTTCTGAAAGTGCTAACTCAACTATTTTTTTTAACTCTTTATCCATCTAAGAACTCAATGATTGCTTCGGCAGACTTAACACTTGCTTTTTGATTTAAAAGACCATGAATTTTTTCCAATTCTTTAACTAGTTTTGTATTATCTGATTCAATCAACTTCATAGCCTGTTCAAAAATATTTTGACCATTTACGTCATTTTGAAGTAATTCAGGGACAATATCTTTCCCTAAAATTTTATTTGGAAGTGAAATATTTTTAGTGTTTAGTAAAGGCTTAATAATCTGATAACTTGCCTTTGAAAGTTTATATATCACAACCATTGGCACAGCGAGTAATGCCACTTCTAGGGTTGCAGTTCCTGAGGCAACAATAACTAAATCAGAATTTTTAATCTTTTCATGTGCATCACCAGAACTTAGAACAATATCCAATCCTTGAATCTTATCTTCTACCCAGTCCTTTAGATATTCGTTTGCAAGTGACAAGCTAAATTGAATCTCAGGGTCTTTTTTATGCATCAATTTAGCAGCCAACAAAAGCTCAGGCAATAAAGTTTTAATTTCAGCCTCTCTTGACCCTGGCATTAATAAAACTTGCTTATTTGGCATATGTTTTTTTCGAGGCTTTAATTTTTCTGCCAATGGATGTCCAACAAAAATAGCTTTTTGCTGGTGAGTGCGATAAAAATCTACCTCAAATGGAAAAAGACAAAGCATTAAATCAACTGACTTTTTAATTTTATGTATCCTATTTGCTCGCCATGCCCATACTGAAGGACTAACAAAATGAACGGTTTTCACTCCATTTTTTTTAAGTTTTCTTTCAATCTTAAAATTAAAATCAGGAGAATCAACTCCAATAAAAACGTCGGGCCTATTAGATGAAAAGTATTGAATGATAGATCGTCTAAGTCTCAAAATAGTGGGTAGTTTCTTTAAAACTTCACTAAGACCCATCACGTTGACTTGGTCAGTATGCCATAATCTTTTACATCCAGCAGCAGCCATCTTGTCACCCGCTAAACCTTCTATTTCATAATCAGGTCGGTACAACTTCAGTGCACTCACTAGTGATGATGCGACAAGGTCGCCAGAAGTTTCTGCAGCGCTGATGGCAATTTTCATTTTATCTAAGCATTAACAGGATTTATCTAAAGCTTTTTAAGCTTTATGATCTTGGTAGAATAATATCAGGATTATCTTCAAAAGGCCTATAAATAACAATCACCCCTCCAATAACTTGAATTAGTGCAGCCTTAGAAAGCTCTATAATTTTATTAATAATCTTTAGTTTTTCTTCACGATCACTGATTCTTAACTTTATTTTAATCAACTCATGCTTAAGCATTGTTGATTCCATTTCAGCAAGCACCGACTCACTTAATCCATGCTGACCAATCATTACAAAGGGCTTTAAGTCATGCGCCATAGAACGCAAATATTTTTTCTGGTTATTAGTTAGTTTCATTTTTTAATATCATCTCATTTTTAAAAAGTGATTCAGTAGTCTCTCTCATTCGCACTAATTGATGCACAGAACCATCAACCATTGCTTCCGCAACTCTTGGCCTAGAGTTATAGTTAGAACTTAAAACAAATCCATATGCACCAGTGGTCATTAGTGCAATGTAGTCTCCCTGTTCAAGGGTAAGGCTTCTACTCTTTGCCAAAAAATCTGCAGTCTCACACACAGGCCCAACTATATCCCATGAATCCTTTATGCCCTTTGAATTATCTTCAATTGTAACCGCTTGATGATAGGAACCATAAAGAGCAGGTCGAAGTAAATCATTCATTGCACCATCGACAATAGCAAATGATTTCAATTCATTCTGCTTTAAATATTCAACCTTAGTTACAAATATTCCTGCGTTCCCAACAATTGATCGACCAGGCTCTACCATAATCTTCAAATCACCAACTTTTTGAATTACTGACTGTATGTAGTCATTAATGCTAATAGTTGTTTCTTTGTCATAAGTCACTCCTACTCCACCGCCAATATCAATATGATTTAAATAAATTTTCTCTTCTTCAAGCTTTGTTATTAGCTCGAACGCTTTATCGAGAGCCTCTAAGAAAGGTGAAATATCTGTAATCTGTGATCCTATATGGTAATCTAAACCAAAGACTTCAAGATGATCTGAGAGGTTTGTCTTTTTATACAAAGATAGAGCAATCTCAACGCTTACTCCAAACTTGTTTTCAGTTAAGCCTGTCGAGATATATGGATGAGTCTTTGCATCTACATTCGGGTTCACGCGAATAGATATTGGTGCATTCATCTTTAATGAAGCCGCAACAGACTCAATTAAGTCTAACTCAGCTACTGATTCAACATTGAAGCAGTAAATTCCGTATTCAAGTGCCTTTTGAATCGCTTGCTCTGTTTTAGCAACTCCAGAGAATACACATTTTTTTGGATTACCGCCTGCAGCAATTACTCTTTCAAGCTCACCAATTGAAACTATATCAAATCCTGAACCTAAGTTAGCAAGAACATTTAATACTGCCAAATTTGAGTTGGCCTTTACAGCATAACAAATTAAATGAGGATGCGAACCAAAGGATTTTTCAAACTTTTGCCAGTTAAGCTCTATTTGACTTTTAGAATAAATGTAAAGGGGGGACCCATACGCCCTCATTAAGTCTGAAACAGGCACAGACTCAGCGTGTAATACTTTATTTTGAAAATAAAATGAATTCAATTAATTATATGTCTAGTAAGTGTTAGATGTTGACTCTCCAGAATCTATCTGGCCAACTTTATTAGAAGTTAAATCACCCATTCTGCCACATGAGGACAAAGTGAATACAAACGTTACCAATACAACATATTTAAATAAAATTTTCATGTGCCCTCTGATACTTTCTTTAATACTAGTATTTTACACAAAGGCCTTCAGCTGTTGTATAAACAAATCCCTAGGCATTTTAAATGCACCTAAACTTTCTAAATGATTATTCTCAACTTGACAATCAATTAATTGATATGAGCTTTGTTGAAGTAAATAAGCAAAAGCAACTTTTGATGCATTACTCACTAATGAGTACATAGACTCACCAAAAAAAACATCTCCCAAAGCAACGCCATAAAGCCCGCCAACAAGCTCTCCATTTTCATACACTTCGTATGAATGGGCATGGCCAGACTCATGAAGTTTACAATAAGCCTCAATCATTTCATCATTTATCCATGTACCAGATTGTCCTTTTCGCGCTATTTTTTGACATTGAACTATGACATTTTTAAAGGAGGTATTAATACAAACCTCAAATTTAGAAGATTGAATGACTCTCTTCAGGCTCTTTGAAAGATGAAATTTTTCAGGTGTAATAACCATTCTTGGGTCAGGCGAATACCAAAGTATAGGTTCATCCTTGCCATACCAAGGAAAGATTCCTAATGAATAAGCTTTCAGTAATCTTTCAACGGACAAATTACCACCAATTGCAATCAGTCCATTAGGCTCTGTTAGTGCAAGGCTTAGTTTTGGAAATTCAGAGTTGTTTTCATCAAGCCAAAAAGAAGGTGGTATTTCACTCACCCTTTATCGACCTTGAATAATCTCTCTTGCCATATACAAAGCAAGTATGCTTCGTGCTTCGGTTAAATCTTTATTATAGGTAAGCGTTTCTAATTCAGATAGCTTATGAGGAACTATCTCTAGTGGCTCTGGCTCATCTCCTTCAGCCGACTCCTCATAAAGATCTTCAGCAAGAACAATATGAGTTGCGTTTGATTGATAGCCTGGAGCAAGAGTAATGGTTTTCAGAAAAGTAAGCTTACGAGCTCCATAACCAATCTCTTCTTTTAACTCTCTTCCAGCAGCTTCGATAGGAGTTTCACCCTTATCAATCTTGCCTTTTGTTAGGCCTAGCTCATAGCGCTCAGTTCCACCAGAAAATTCATAAATCATTAGAACAGTATCATCATCAAGCATTGGAATTACCAAAACAGCTCCATTTCCTCTGGACATTAACCTTTCATAAACTCGAGTTGCACCATTTGAAAATTCAACATCCATAGACTCAAGATTAAAAATTCGACTCTGTGCAACAGTGTGAATATTGGTTAGTTTGGGTTTTTTTCGCATCCTAATATTATGCCATTGGTTGGGCGGTATTTTTTAGTAACAAAGAAAAAATCAAGCAATTATTTGTTCAATTGATCAAACAACATTAGAGCTGAAGTATCACTATATTTATGGCCTTTATCCATTAAGTTAACATATCGATCATAAACTTCCTTGGTAAACCCTAGATTTGCATTATTGGAGCTCGATTGATCTATGCAATAGCCCAAGTCTTTCACCATCCACTTAATAGCAAACCCAAAATCAAACTCTCTTTGATGCATTGTCTCAGCGCGATTTACCATTTGCCAGGATTGTGCTGCTCCTCCAGAAATTGCTGATAATAAACTATTCATATCAAGATTTTCAGCTTCTGCAAATAATAAGCCTTCAGACAACCCTTGCAGTAAACCTGCAATACAAATCTGGTTTACCATTTTAGCAAGCTGTCCTTTTCCAGATTCTCCCATATAAGTAACATTTTTTGAATAGGTATTTATCAACTCTTCTGACTCATCAAGGACTCCTTTACTTCCACCTGCCATGACACTAAGAATTCCATTAATTGCTCCTGCCTCTCCACCACTAACTGGAGCATCTATAAATGACACTCCTTTTGCAGCTAAGGACTCATTTAAGTGCTTGGCTAATTTATAAGAGGTTGTAGTATGGTCAATAAAGATTGATCCTTTTTTAAGATGGGTAATCATCCCTTGTTCAGCAAATACAATCTCCATCATGTCTTCGTCTCTTCCAGTACATGTAACAACAAAGTCGGCATCCATTACTGCCTCTTTAATTGAGCTGGAAACCATGCCCTCATAGTCCTTACTCCATGTAGCAGCCTTTTCAGGGGAGCGGTTAAATACTTTTAAATTAAATAGATTTGACTTAGATAGATGACCAGCCATAGGATAGCCCATAGTTCCAAGTCCAATAAACGCTACATTTTTTTTTATACTCATTAGATTCCTTGATTACTGGTTAATGTTATAAATCAGATTATACGATACTGCGTTTTAAACATATAATCAGATATAGTAAATATTTATCAAATAAAATTCTTTTAATATAAATTACCCTATTTTTTTATGACAAACCCAGATTATTGGCAAGATTCACTCAACTATTTAACTAAAACTGATAAAGCCCTTGGAAATATTATTAGTCAATTCAAAGACTACTCTATTTCATCTCGAGGAGAAGCATACGAAACTTTACTCCGCTCAATAGTTGGTCAACAAATATCTATTCAGGCAGCATCAAGTGTTTGGAATAAAATAGTTAAAATAGTTAAAACTATTGAACCTAGTGAAGTTCTATTAACAAATAGAGAAAATTTAAAGTTATGCGGCTTGTCCAAGCAAAAAATACAATATATTTATAATATTTCTGAACATTTTATTGCTAACAATATTGAGAATAATGCATATTGGGAAGGACGAAGTTATCTTAGTATCTATGAAGAACTCATCACTATTAAAGGTATTGGCCCATGGACTGCAGAAATGTTTGGCATGTTTCACTTACTAGAAAAAGATATTTTTCCACTGAAAGATGTTGGAGTTATAAGAGCTATGAACCAACTCTACAATAATGGCAAAAAACTCGATATAGATAGAATTATAGAAATTTCAGATACATGGCGCCCCTACAGATCGGTTGCCTGTTGGTTTTTATGGCGATCTATTGATAGTGAAGAGGTGCTCTACTAAGACTCTAAAGCCATAACAATTAAATCACCCATCTCCTCAGTTCCAACAACTTTATCTCCAGCCGCAGCAATATCTTTGGTTCTATAGCCCTTATCCAGTACTTCGCTAACAGCCAAATTAATTTTATCAGCGAGCGCCACCTGATTAAGTGAATACCTAAGCATCATTGAAACAGATAATATAGTTGCTAGTGGATTGGCAATATCTTTTCCAGCAATATCCGGTGCTGAGCCATGGATAGGCTCATACATTCCAAAATTATTTTTATCAAGAGAAGCAGATGGAAGCATCCCAATTGACCCAGTAAGCATTGCAGCACAATCAGACAAAACATCCCCAAAAAGATTACTTGTAACCATAACGTCAAATTGCCTGGGATCTCTTACAAGTTGCATTGCTGCATTATCGACATACATATGGGAAAGAGTTACGTCTGGATAGCTTGATGAAATTTCTTCCATGACTTCTCTCCAAAGCTCAGAAACTTCAAGAACATTTGCCTTATCTACAGAGCAAACTCGCTTTCCTCTTTTTTGAGCAATTTGAAAAGCAGAGTGTCCAATACGGGCTATTTCAGATTCATAGTAGGTCGCTGAGTTAATCCCAAAGCGCTCTCCATCTCTAATTTCTATTCCCCTTGGCTTGCCAAAATAAATACCGCCAACCAACTCACGCACAATCATTAAGTCCAAACCCGATACAATTTCAGTTTTAAGACTCGATGCACTCGCTAACTGTGGATAGAGAATTGCAGGCCTTAAATTAGAAAATAAATCAAGCTCTGACCGAATGCCTAATAGCCCTCGCTCTGGCCTTAAATCTCTTTCTAATACCTCCCATTTAGGCCCTCCAACTGCGCCTAATAGAATTGAGTCACAACTCTTAGCTGTCTTGATAGTTTCATCAGGAAGAGGTGATCCAGTTTCATCATATGCGATGCCACCTATCAGCCCATTAACAAGAGTCATCCCCATTTCATGGTTAGAATTTAATGAATTAATTACTTTGACCGCTTGATCAACAATTTCTGTACCTATTCCATCACCGGGGAGAATTAATATTTTTGACATATTTGATTTGAAGTTAAAACTTTAATTAATTTATTTTACGCTTGCTCAATTGTATTGAATCTAAATTTCCACCATATCAAAATCTTCCTTACCAGAGCCACAAAGTGGACAAGCCCAATCATTAGGTATATCTTCCCATCTAGTGCCAGGACTAATCCCTTCATCAGGAGCTCCTATATTCTCATCATAAATCCAGCCACACATATTACATTTATATTTTTTCATAATGATTTTAGAAAAGCCTTAAAGATAGCTAGGCATGGCTTAGCTAATATAAAATTAAAAAATAATTATACATTTTTTAAGTGATTAATTGATAATCATAGTTAGGACAAATATAACTGGTATTAGTATTAATTAACATAATCCAGTATAAAATATCTCAATGCTCAAAATTTATAATACGCTTACTAATAAAAAAGAAGACTTTCGTCCAATAGACCCAAACAATATTGGAATTTATGTTTGTGGAATGACCGTTTATGATTTTTGTCATATGGGACATGCTAGAGTATTAGTTATGTTTGATGTTATTACGCGTCATATGAGGCGAAACTACCCAAATGTTCAATACATAAGAAATATTACTGATATTGATGACAAAATTATTAGTCGAGCAATAGAAAATAATGAGGATATCTACTCTCTGACAAATCGATTTATCAATGCTATGCATGAGGATGAAAAAGCTCTAGGAGTTCTCAGTCCTGACATTGAGCCTCGTGCTACTGATTCAATCGATCAAATGATAGATATGATTACATTACTTTCAAAGAAAGGGCTTGCCTACCAAGGCAAAAATGGTGATGTTTTTTACTCTGTTAGAAAATTTAAAGATTATGGCAAGCTTTCTGGGAAAAATTTAGATGATCTGGTAGCTGGCGCACGAGTAGATATTGAAAGTAATAAACAAGATCCTCTTGATTTTGTTCTCTGGAAAAAAGCAAAACCAAGCGAGCCTAAGTGGTCTTCTCCATGGGGAGAAGGAAGGCCAGGTTGGCATATAGAATGCTCAGCAATGTCGACTCACTTTATATCAAATCATTTTGATATTCATGGCGGTGGAATGGACTTAACATTTCCCCATCATGAAAATGAAATAGCCCAATCAGAGGGCGCTAATAATTGCAAATTTGTCAACACTTGGATGCACGTTGGATTCGTTAATATTAATGATGAAAAAATGAGTAAGTCGCTTAAAAATTTCTTTACTATTCGTGGTGTATTAGATAAATATGATGGTGAGACTCTTCGATATTTTCTTATAAGCAGCCATTATCGCTCCCCACTAAATTTTAGCGACACAAATATTGAAAGTGCAAAATCTGCATTAAAAAGACTTTATACTGCAACAAAAGGCTTTCCCTCTAGTAAAAAAATAGACGCCCAATTAGGCAAGACTTTTGATTATGAAGACAGATTTGATGCCGCATTAAATGATGACTTTAATACTCCTATTGCATTAAGTATATTATTTGAAATTGCTAAGCAAGTAAATATTGAGCGCTCAAAGGATTCTGAGCACGCTGCATCTTTAGCTCAATTACTAAAAAAATTAGGCAACTACTTAGGTATCCTTGAATACGATGCTGAGGTATACCTGCAACAAGGCTCAGAACTATCGGAGGCTGAAGTTACTATAAAAATAAATCAGAGGGAAGAGGCTAGAGCCTCAAAAAACTTTGCAATGTCTGATCAAATTCGTGATGAACTTTTAACACTTGGTATTATTCTTGAAGATAGTATAGATGGCACATCCTGGCGAAGAGAATAAACTAAATTCCCACATTGATTGGAGTCAAATTGATACAATTTTACTTGATCTAGATGGAACGCTCTTAGATTTAAACTTCGATCTACATTTTTGGCTTAAATATCTTCCAAAAGTTTATTCTGAAAAGCATAATATTAGCTTTGAGGATTCAAAAAATATAATAATTTCAATGCTTGATTCTCAAGAAGGCAAATTAACTTGGTATTGTTTAGATTATTGGGAAGAAAAACTGGATTTTGATATCATGAAATTAAAAGGTGATATTGCTCACTTAATTCAAGTTCATAATCATGTTCTAAATTTCCTTATTACAGCAAGATCGAAAGAAAAACGTATTTACTTAGTAACTAACGCTCATCGAAAGGGTATTGCGCTAAAAATGCAAATGTCAAAGCTGGAAGGCTACTTTGATGAAATTGTTTCTTCACATGATTTTGGAGTTATAAAACAGGAGCAACAATTTTGGGAGCAATTGACTACTGTCATTCAATTTGACAATGAAAGAACAATTTTTTTTGATGACTCACTAGATGTTTTAGAGTCAGCTTCAACATTTAAAATTAAGAATATAATTGCAATAAACAAACCAAGCAGTATGATTGATAAAAAAATAGTTCCCGGCTTTATAAATATTGAGAGTTTTCTTGAAGTAATGCCATAGAAAATATTATTAGCAACTTCCAAATTTTTAATGAAACAAATTGACACAAATTCTTAATTTGTCCTCTATAAAATTATATTGCTTTAAAAATACTTAATATTAATATAATTAAACTGCACTATAGAATTATTGAAGGCTATATTTACTTCAAATGATATACTTCTGTGAAGTTTGAAGAGAAATTTATTGGTGTGCTGATTAGAGCAGTGCCCTTAAATTTATCTCCTTATTATTTTAACTACAAACTAACAATAAAATATTATGAAAAATGCTTTTTATGCTCAATCTGGAGGAGTCACTGCAGTAATAAATGCTTCGGCTAGTGGTGTTATTGAAACAGCTCGTAAACACTCAGATAAAATAGGCACCGTATATGCAGGTGAGAATGGAATCATAGGAGCATTAACTGAAAATTTGATTGATACGTCAGTTGAAACTGATGCAGATATAGCAGCACTAACTCATACTCCTTCAGGTGCTTTTGGATCTTGTCGCTATAAAATGAAGTCGCTTGAAGCAAATAGAGCAGAATATGAACGCCTAATTGAGGTTTTTAAGTCTCATAACATTGGTTATTTTTTTTATAATGGTGGGGGCGACTCGGCAGATACATGCCTAAAGGTATCTCAGCTCTCAGAAAGTATGGGGTATCCGATTCAAGCGATTCATATTCCTAAAACTGTTGATAACGATCTTCCTGTTACTGATAATTGCCCTGGTTTTGGCTCGGTAGCTAAGTATATTGCAGTCTCTACGATGGAGGCCAGTTTTGATGTCGCATCAATGGCTGCTACGTCAACAAAGATTTTTGTACTTGAGGTTATGGGGCGTCATGCTGGATGGATAGCGGCAGCTGGGGGGCTTGTTGACGCGTCAATACCCGTTGTAATTCTTTTTCCAGAAATTGACTTCAATGAAGAGAAATTCCTAGAAAAAGTAGATATGAATGTAAAAGAGTTTGGCTACTGCACTATTGTCGTTTCAGAAGGAACCAAATGGCCTGATGGAAAATTTTTAGCTGAGCAAGGAACGCGTGATGACTTTGGACATGCTCAATTAGGCGGCGCAGCCCCAGTTGTTGCAAATATAGTAAAAAAAGCCTTAGGTTATAAATTCCACTGGGCAGTAGCAGACTATCTCCAGCGATCAGCTCGTCACTTAGCCTCGAATTCAGATGTGGAGCAAGCTTATGCTCTAGGTAAGGCTGCAGTTGAAATGGCACTAGATGGTAAGAATTCCATTATGCCTTCAATTGTCAGGTTATCTAATAACCCCTATAAATGGGAAATAGGTTATGGCGAATTAAAAGACATTGCTAACGTCGAAAAAATGATGCCAGAAAATTATATTTCAGAAGATGGTTTTTCAATTACTAATTCATGTCGCGAATATTTGCTTCCACTTATTGAAGGTGAGAACTATCCACCGTATAATAATGGGTTACCCGATTATGTCGTAATGCAAAAATCTAAAGTTAAGAAAAAATTACCACCTTTTGAAGTTTAACTACAAAGTGTCCATATGAATATTATTTTATTAGGGCCGCCCGGTGCTGGAAAAGGCACTCAAGCAGCTCATATTTGTGAAAAATTTAATATCCCCCAGATTTCTACGGGTGATATGTTGCGGGCAGCAGTAAATACAGGAACCTCTATTGGACTCGAAGCAAAAAAAACTATAGACGCGGGAAACCTTGTTCCTGATAAGATAATTATTGCTTTGGTTAAAGAAAGAGTTCAATCAGCAGATTGCAGTAATGGCTATTTACTTGATGGATTTCCTAGAACCATTAATCAAGCTGATGCTCTTAAATTACAAGGTATTAAGATTGACTATGTTGTTGAGGTTAAAGTTCCAGACGATGACATAGTAGTTAGAATGTCTGGTCGCCGCGTTCATTTACCTTCAGGAAGAACATATCATATTGCCTTCAACCCACCAACATTAGAAGGCAAGGATAACTTAACTGGTGAAGATTTAATTCAACGTGTTGATGATGATGAAAGTATTGTTAGAGGGCGTTTAAAAATTTACCATAAACAAACTGAACCTCTTGTTAAATACTATCGTGATGATGCAAAAATTGCTGCTTCAGGCTCAAAGTTTATCGCTATAAGTGGAGTTGGCTCACTTGATGAAGTTAAAGATAGAATTACATCAGCTCTAATTAGTTAAATTATAGTATTTAAAAAGCGATATTAAACTTTACTCTTTTAGTACCATCCCCTGAGCCTTTCCCAATAACTTTATTGTTATTAACATCATAGGTTAATGTGTCACCACTAAACGAGTCAAATCCTTGAATTAAGTATGCATCCCCAACTAAAAAAATCATACCTTCATTCACATCATAGGTTATTGATGTTGCAGTTGCTTCTATAAAGCGCGCCTGATTTTCTTGGCTTTGAATATACTTGGCAGGATTATCAAGAGTGCCTTTTGCTTTCATTTTTTCAACACCCTTTTCATTAGTTTGAACCTGTATTAGCTCTGCAGTCATCAAAAGTGAACCCTGTCTAACTTCAGCATTTCCACTAAACTCATTAAAGCCAGATGCCTCATCAACTATTACAGAATCAGCTTCAATTTCAATGGGTTGTTTTGTATCCTCTGAGAGGGCAAAAACAAACGTCGTAAAAAAGATGGCAATTAATAAAATAATTTTATTCATAAACAGCCAGAACCCTATTCGTTAATTCAAGTTTTTTTGTAACAGCATCATAATGCATTTTTTTTGCCTTTATGTCAACAATATTTGATTTAAAGTGAGATGATGAGTTAGATTTTAAAATTTCTCCACCATAAGATTGATCAATAATAAGATCAGAACTCTTAAGAATACTTCCAGAGACATTTACGATTTCTACCTCACCTAGCAACTTCATAAGCTTTAAACTCATATTTATATCAACTCCATTGTCTGAGCTAATAATATTATCTTTTGAGCGATAGACTGTTTTCTCTTTACTTGAATATATTTTTTCCCCAGCGGTATGATTAATGAATAAGTTTGTTGTATCTATAGTTGACCCAGAATCTTCAAGAATTTCTACATTGCCCTTTAATAGCATTGTTTCTCCATCAATACTCATCTCCATTCCTTCAGATATAATTCTTGATGTCTCACCCAAATATGTCACCTTTTTATTGCTATTAATTTCACCACTACTAGTAAGAATCTTCAAAGACTCAGTATTTAGCTCATGCGATATGCCACTCTTAGTTTGGATTTTAACATCACCATTTAACAGCATTTCTCCAGACTTAAACATTTCAGCGCGATTTGAAGTTAACATAAGTCCTTTTTGTCTAGATGGGTTATATGTTGTAACTTCAACTTCAAGAAGTTCTATTGGAGAATTTTTATAACTATAGTAGTTCTCAGCCTTTATTGTATGCATGAGAACTTGTTCTTTTGAATACTCTTTAAGAAAGAAATTATCAATTTTTTCAAGATAAACACTATCTTTAACTTTTTCAGAGCTAAAAACTGATTGTTCTATATTTTTTTGAAAAATCAAAAACTTTAGAAAATTATCTTGAAATACCCATAAAATAGTAGCTAAGACTATAATGAATACTATAAATGATTGAATTTTCTTAGTTTGAAAAAGAGCCATGATATGTTAAATCAAAGAATAAAAGGTCTGTACGGAATTACTCCGGATAAAGACTTGAATATCGCCCTTATTGAGAATGCAATTAAAAAACATAAAGTAAATATTCTCCAATACCGCCGTAAAACTCAAGACGAAAAACGTAAGCTAGATGAAGCAACACAGTTGCTTGAACTATGCCTACAATATAATACTTTATTTATAGTCAATGATGATATCAACCTTTGTAAGAAAGTTGGTGCTGATGGAGTTCACCTAGGTCAAAATGATATTGATATAAATTCTGCAAGGAGCCAGCTTGGTAAGAAATTTATTATTGGAGTGTCATGCCATAATAGCCTTAAACTTGCTATAGAGGCTCAAAATAATGGTGCAAATTATATTGGTTTAGGGGCTATCTTTAAGTCTTCAACTAAACCAAATGCATCTTATTGTTCGCTCTCAACAATTAAAAATATTAAAAGTAATATTAATATTCCTATTGTTGGTATTGGGGGAATTACTTTTAAAAATCAAAAAATTGTACTTGATGCTGGCTGTGACTCTATTGCTATGATAGAGGGTCTTTTTGGTCACTAAATCTAGGATTATTTTTATAGTTATAGCCTCCTTTAATTCCATTTTTTGACAGCACTAGCTGCCATAATTGATTTCTTCTAGAGCGGAAGGTACCAGCACACATTAATAAATAATATTCCCACATTCTCTTAAACCGTTCATCATATTTTTGACTTAAACTATGATAATTATTTTGAAAGTTTTGATTCCATGCCATTAATGTTGCATCATAATCTTGACCAAAACTATGCCAATCCTCCATTACAAATAAACCCTGTAAGGCTTCACTAACTTGACTAGAAGAGGGGGTCATGCCATTTGGAAATATATACTTATTCGTCCATGGATCAGTAGCATGAGTCGAATTATTCCTTCCAATTGTATGCAATAAAAATATCCCTTCTTTCTTTAAGCATCTATGGGCAACATTCATAAATGTTTGGTAATTCTTGCTACCTACATGTTCAAACATGCCTATTGAAACTATGGCATCATATTTCTTGCTTAGTTCTCGATAATCTTTTAACTCAAACGAAGTATTTAGCCCCTTGCAAGATCTTTCTGCATAATGCATCTGCTCTTTTGAAACAGTTACTCCATGAACATTTACATCATAATTTTGTGAAGCATACTTTGCAAAACTTCCCCAACCACTTCCAATTTCAAGAACATCCATACCAGGCTTTAAGTGGAGCTTCCTACAAACTAAATCCAACTTGTTAACTTGTGCTTGCTCTAGGCTATCAGTGCCTCTCCAGTAACCGCATGAGTAATTCATTCTCTTATCGAGCATCAACGAAAATAAATCATTCCCAGTATCATAATGCTCTCTTCCAACAATATAGGCTCTTTTTTTAGTTTGAGCATTAAAGAAATAAGCTTTAATAAAATGACTTAAAAAAGCCGGGTTAGTTCCTTTTACTTGCTTGTCAATTCGCCCAGTTAGTAATTTATCACTAAATTGATCCAATGAATCACAATCCCACCAACCATCCATATAACTTTCACCAAGCCCTAAAGAGCCCTCACTAATAACGCGTGCATAAAAAAGCTCATTATATATTTTTGGATCCCACGGGCGATTTCCATTGATCTGGACATCAACGGAATCAAATAGTTTTTTTACTGTTTCTTTAAAATCAGCCAAATCCTAAAAGTTACTCTACTTAATTGGTAAATTATCTTACCATAGAAGTATTTATTTTGGAAATAGCCTGCTTATTGTTGTGTTTTAAAAATAGAAGTAGATTTTTTTATTGCTAAAATACTCAAAAGAAAGATCACGAGGAACCAAATCAAAGACCAGCCTGCCATACTAAGACCTAAAAATTTCCATGGAATTTCTGCACAGTTACCATCACCCATAAATAATGCATTAATTACATCAGCAAATGGAAATACATCAATGATATATTCTAGAGGAGGACCACATAATGGCACCTCATCTTCAGGCAACCCTTGAAGCCACACTTGTCTCCCAGAAATCCAAATTCCCGCAATTGAGCTAATAGATATCAGTACAGAGTATATTTGACTAAAAAAAGGGTAAGGATTATGAAGAAAAGCAATAAAAGCTGTAACACCAATAAGGCAGTAAAAGAACTGCTGGGTGATGCAAAGAGTGCAAGCCTCAAGACCTAGAACCTTCATGCTATAAGCTGCATAACCAAGCAATGACCCTACTAGTATAAAAATAATTAGGTGTATTTGTCTTGGTAGAAGTTGAAGTAAAAAAGTATTCATTTTATTAAATTAATTTTAATTAGTTATCATACAAGTTTTTCAGGTTCATTGAACTTGGGACTTGAAAAAAAATCATTGATCATGGGAATAAAAAACTCTAGAGGCTTTGTCTCATAATTTGGGTCAAAACAATTCTGATCATATTCATGACAAAACTTTATAGCATCTTGATACCAAGGACTGTCAATAAATAATTCTCTAGCATTTCTATCTCCACCTGAATGATGCGCATAGTAGTACATCTGAAAGACGCCATGATGTTTTACAATCCAATAAGTCTTTTCTGATACAAAAGGTCGAAGGATTGCTGCTGCCATTTCTGAATGAGAATATGGAGCTAGACCATCTCCTATGTCATGAAATAAAATCGCTATTACTATTTCCAAATCTTCACCAGCAAAGTGGGCTCTTGTAGCACCTTGTAAACTATGCTCAAGCCTACTAATTTGATAACCAGAAAGACTTGAATTAAGTGATCTCAGTGAAGCAATCAATCGCTTTGGAAGCTCTAAATTAAATTCATCTTCAAGGTCATTTAGAAAAGCATACTCTTCAGCAGTCCCATTCTCCATACTTTTAAAGCTAACCTTTTTCATAATAAATTATTCTTCCTTATATTCTTTTTGCACTATCCTTTAATAATCCAGCAACATAATGAGAAAACGAGTGTCTAACCATCATCAACAAATTTCCTTCAATATTTCGATAAATACAAACTGGCGCTTGCCCACAAGTTGTTGATACAACTTTACCTATAGTCAAGGAGCCCTCTAAATCATAACTCATCCATCTAGACAATAAGGCATCTACATTATTTCCTGAAAACTCCAGAATACCATAAGCTCCAGAACTGTCTGTCGTTGACATTCCTTTAGGGAGTGATTTAAACTTTTCAAGAAGTTGATCTTTATTATTTCTATTATGTAGCAACCAAATTTCATCTGGGCTTA
Source organism: Candidatus Pseudothioglobus sp. Uisw_086 (assembly GCF_048085745.1). Lineage (GTDB taxonomy): Bacteria > Pseudomonadota > Gammaproteobacteria > PS1 > Pseudothioglobaceae > Pseudothioglobus. The sequence goes on from NZ_CP159803.1 coordinate 1,626,811, forward strand.
TCCATAGAAAATTATCACCATTATCATTGAGGCTTGCAGATAAAGATTCAGGTAACTCTGCATTAAAAATGTCTTTAATAGTAATAGCATTTTTTTTATGATCTTTTGATGTTCTTATAACCATTAAAGATAAATCTGTAATCTCACGGCAAACTAGGTCATCCTGATTAATAAGAAAACCATCCTGATCCAAAACAGGTTGAAAAGTTGTTCTAAATTCCATAACATTGTTTTCTACTAAACTACTCATTACCATCCACCTTTCCACCTTCAATATCATAAAAAACACTACTAGAGACTTCACAAGGGATTTCCTTTAAACCTTGTTTCTCTTGAACAATTTTAACTAATACTATTTCAGTCATTTTTGAAAGTCCCCCCTTAAGTTGAGCCATTGCAATTGACCTTCTAAGTATAGGGCTAAAATAACTGGAGGTCACATAACCTATGGAGCCTCCTTTATTATTGATTATGTGAGAACCTTCTGGAAGCACAACATGAGCATCCTTTGTTAATAGGCCTACTAGTTGAAAGCGATCATCAGAATTGAGTGCAGAAATACTAAAAGAACGACGGCCAATATAAGAAAAAGGTTTATCTTTTGCAAGGATCCACTTCATGTTGACATCCATTGGCGTCATCGAACCATCAGTATCTTGGCCAACAATAATATAACCTTTTTCCGCGCGAAGTACATGCATTGATTCAGTTCCATAAGGCGTTATATTCCATTGCTTACCAGCCAATGCAACCTCATCCCAAATATACCGACCATAATTAGCCTCAATATTAATTTCATAAGCAAGTTCGCCAGAAAAACTAATCCTCATAACCCTTGCTTTTACGCCACATACTGTTCCAGGTCGCCACTGCATAAACTTAAAATTATCACGCTCAAAGTCAATGTCATGACATAGAACTTTCATCAAATTACGAGCATTTGGTCCAACAACTGCAACAGTTGCAAATTGATCTGTAACACTACTAAGGTGAACATCTAAGTCACTCCACTCGGTTTGTAGCCACATCTCTAGAGCAGAGTAAACGCTTGCAGCACCGCCAGTTGTAGTAGTCATAATAAAGTGATTATCATTAATACAGGTTGAAACTCCATCATCAATGATCATTCCTTTCTCATTACACATAAGTCCATAACGACAGCTTCCTGGAGCAAGCTTCATCCAAGCATTGGTATAAACTCTGGATAAAAATTCTCTAACATCTTTCCCTTGAACATCAATTTTTCCAAGAGTTGATGCATCCATCATTCCAAGTGAAGTTCTAACGGCAAGACACTCTCTATTAACTGCTTGATGAATATCTTCTCCACTCTTGGGATAATACCAAGGTCGGTACCACTGGCCTACAACCTCGAACTCTGCTCCACTTTCTAAATGAGAGTCGTGGATTGTTGTATACCGTTGGGGATCAAAAAAACCTCCTACTTCCCGGCCTGCCATAGCGCCAAAATCAACTCCAGTATAAGCTGGGCGAAATGTAGTTGTTCCAACTTCAGACAAAGGAACATCTAGAAACTGGGCTGCAACAGCAATACCATTGATATTGCCAGTTTTACCTTGATCAGTTCCAAATCCCATCGCAGTATAGCGCTTAATATGTTCAATCGAGCGATACCCCTCTCTAATTGCCAGAGCAACATCTAAAGTAGTCACGTCATTTTGCATATCAATAAACACTTTGGGCCTATTCAGAATTTCTATTGGCATAAAAAATTGACTAGCATTGTAGTAATCTAAATAATTTTCGCTCATGCTATCTTGGGTAGATTTCTTAATTTCTCCCAAAGATAAAAGAGTCAATTGAGCTTTATTTTTTGCATCAATTACAACATCCTTCCAAAATCCAATGGCACTAATTGAGCCACACACTTGTCTATTTTTTCGCACCTTTTGTGGCAAAAAAGCTTGAGAATCTTCATCAAAAAAAGTTTTTGCGCCGCAATGACAGTCAAGGTGGACCACAGGATTAAAGCCACCTGATGATGCCAATAAGTCACAATTTAATCTTTTTGAAGGACCTGTAAGGCTCCACTTCTTGCTTTGCATTTCAACCGAAGAAACCTCAATGCCTTTTACAAGATTTGTTCCATGTGCTTTTAGCACAGCATAACCTTGGAGAACTTCGATACCTAATTTTTTTGCCTTTAAAACAGTTTCACTCTCTCCACCAGACGGTCTAATATCAATAACCTTACAGTTAATCTCATTATTATTGATGTCAATTGCTGTGCTATAGATGCTGTCATTATTGCCATACAAAATAACATCTTTGCCTGAGATTACACCAAACTCATTAAGGTAACGCCTAACAGACTGACTCAACATTATATTTGCTAAATCATTCGTTTCAAATAACATAGGCCGCTCATGAGCTCCAGTTGCCAATATAACTTCTTTAGCTCTTATCTTATGCAGCACTTTCCTAGCAGCTTGTGTGCCTCCTGATATCAATGACTCACCAGTAGCATTAGTTTGCAATACCTCTATATAGTTATGGTCATACCAAGCATAGGCTGTTGATCGGGAGAATATTTTCAAACGACTATTGGCTACATTTTTAAATTCCAGTAACTTACTAAGATTATCATGATGCCAACTAATGGCAGTATCATCACTTTGAAATTCATTAAATAATTCCCCACCTAAATGCGCTCGCTCATCAACCAAAATAACCCTTGTTGTTTTAGAGTTTTTGAGAATTTCTAATACAGCTGTTATTCCTGCTACACCGCCTCCAACAACAAGGACCTCAGTATGATGGAAAATATGATCATAAACATCCTCATCTTTTTCAGTAGGGGCTTTTGAAAAACCTGCAAGTGATCTTAGGCTATCTTCAACCATTGCCCAAACCTTTTGCTTTATAAAGGTTTTATAATAAAAACCTGCTGGCATAAATCGATGTAATGGTTTAATTAAAGCGCGAAAATCAATTGAATTTGGATTACTAGAGCTCACTGCACTTAAGCCATCATAAAGCATAACTTCAGTTGCCTTCAAATTAGGCGTATAGCGCCCACCAATTTCAAGTGAAACAAGTGCATTAGGCTCTTCAACACCTGAACCCATTAGGCCACGCTTACGTCCATATTTAAAGCTTCTAGCAAAGAAAACAACATTATTTGCTATCAATGCAGATGCTAAGGTATCACCCTTATAACCCTTATAGGATTTGTTATTAAATATAAAGCTTAAAGCTTCAGATTGATCTATAAAGTCACTCTTATAATTCTTTAATCTCATGATGGATTCTCGCTCGTTACCTCTCCAAAAGCCGCAACCTCAAGAATTTCATGGCTAATCGTAGATCTTTTAACTAAGAAATATTTACGACATCCATTAGTATGGACCCACTGCTCCCAATGATCTCCTTTGTGATTGGTGCGATAAAATACATAGTCAGACCACTCATCGTCACTAAGCTCTTCAGGGTTCTGAGGTCTTGCAATAAAAGCCTCTCCAGCAGGAGAAAATTCATTTTGATCTCTCGATTCTTTACAATACGGACAATCTATCAAAAACATAATATTACCTTTATATATAACTAATGTGCAACTCCTGCTGCACCATGCTCGTCAATAAGAGCTCCACTTGTAAAACGATCAATATGAAATGGAACTGCTAACTCATGTTGCTTGTCTTGAGCAATGGTGTGAGCAAAAACATTTCCAGAGCCTGGAGTCGCTTTAAAGCCTCCAGTTCCCCAGCCACAGTTAAAGTAAAGCCCTTCAACTTTTGTTGGACTAATTACAGGACAAGCATCAGGGCAAACATCAACTATGCCTCCCCATTGACGGTTCATACGAACTCTCGAAAAAATTGGAAACAATTCAAGTATTGCAGCAGCGCAATGTTCTACTATCTTTGCACTACCTCTTTGAGCATATGAGTTGTAACCATCAATACCAGCTCCAATAACTAAATCTCCCTTATCACTCTGGCTTACGTAACCATGAACAGCGTTAGACATTACTACCGTATGAAGAATTGGCTTCATAGCTTCAGACACAAATGCTTGAAGAGGGTGGCTTTCAACTGGCAGTCTTAATCCTGCCATTTTTGCAACAACTGAAGAGTGCCCTGCGCTAACGCAGCCAACTCGATCTGCCATAATATCACCCAGTGTTGTCTTAACGCCTTTGACTCTGCCTTCTTCAACCTCGATGTCAATAACCTCACAATTTTGTATAATGTCAACTCCAAGATTTGAAGCGGCCCTGGCAAAACCCCAAGCAACACCATCATGCCTAGCAACGCCAGCACGTGCCTGGAAAGATGCCCCCATAATTGGGTATCTTGCATTTTTAGAAGTATTAATAATTGGAATTTGTTCTTTTATCTCCTTGTGGTCGACCACTACAGCATCAACACCATTGAGCACATTAGCATTTACTCTTCGCTCAATATCTCTCATATCTTGCAGAGTGTGACCAAGGTTGTATACTCCTCTCTGACTAAACATAACATTGAAGTTTAGATCCTCACTAAGTCCCTCCCAAAGTCTCATGGAGTGCTCATAAAGACTAGAAGCCTCGTCCCTTAAATAGTTTGAACGAATAATAGTGGTATTTCTGCCAGTATTTCCACCACCAATATAGCCTTTTTCAAGAACCGCAACATTTGTTATACCGCACTCTTTAGCTAAATAGTATGCTGTAGCTAGTCCATGGCCACCTCCACCAATGATAATAACATCGTACTTAGATTTAGGTTTTGATAATGGGATCGCTTGATCCCATTCTTGATTGCCCAATCCAGCCTTTAATAACGAATACCAAGAATATTTTTTTTGCATAATAATTTAAGCTCAAACAATAAAACTATAAATCAAGAACTACATCACTTGTGGGATAAGAACAACAAGTAAGTATATAACCCTCTTCCTCATGAGACTTTAAAAGTCCGCCCTGAGCATCCATCTCAACTGTACCCTCTATCATCTTGGTGCGACATGTTCCACATAACCCCATAGAGCAAGCAAAAGGAACTGTAATGCCTTGTTTTTGAATTGAAACCAATATACTCGAATTACTGCCACAAGACACCACCTTATCACTCTTCGAAAGGGTGACATTATATTCATTTATTCCACTATCTGGAACTTTATGTTCTGGCAATTCTAGATTAACTGCCATATTACTTTGAGCAGTTGAACTCTCAATATCAAAGCTCTCTTGATGATAAGCAGACATATCAAAATCGCTCAATTCTAAAATCTTTTTTACATTTTGCATATATGGTTCTGGCCCACAACAATATACCTCTCTATCAGTGAAATCTGGAACAAGCTCTAAAAGCAGTTCAGAACTTAAAAATCCACTAGGTCCCTCCCAGTTTGCATCTGGTTTATCACATATAAAATGCCTTTTAAAGTTAGTCTGATGAAGTTCATAAAACTCAAGCTCTTCTTTTGAAATTAAGTCTTTGGGAGATTGTGCATTATGAATAAAAACTAAATCAACATTTATAGATAAATCAATAAAATATCTTGTCATTGAGAGCATTGGGGTAATACCACTTCCACCTGACATAAGCAGAATTTTAGGTCTAGGCTGATCAAGAGCAACACTAAAAGATCCTCCAATATTGAGGGCATCAATGCAATCACCAATCTTTAAGTTGTCATGCATCCAGTTAGTAACAACACCATCCTTCATTCTTTTATTAGTAATAGTTATTGTGTACGGTCGAGTTGGACTTGACGCTATGGTATAAGTTCTCATAACCTCATTACCATCTATATTTAAAAATAGAGTTGTATGCTGGCCTGGCAAAAACTGAAACCATGCGTCTTTCTTTGACTTAAAAGTAAAGCTCTTAACATTGTGAGTTTCATCTTTGATTTCAATACACTTTAAAGGTGATAGATCTCCAACCCATCTATCAAGACTTTCAATATTTATATTAGGAAAAACTAATTCATTCATCTTACTTCAACTTAGTAATTAAATAATTGTTTACAATTTTATCATTGCCTTATGCAGTTGTAAAAATTAGAAAAGAAAACAGACTGTTTTTAATTCCAGCTAGACTTAATTAAAAAAACACCCTAAGGCATGGGGATTACATGTTTTTTTCTGGCATTCATTCCCTGAAAAATAATTGCCATAAATATAGCGCAACCACCAATTAAAGTATTTGTACTCGGAACCTCGTGAATGCCAAATATTGGAAGCCATGCCCAAAAAATACCCAAAACCACCTCAAGCAATGAAAGCATTACAAGCTCACCACTAGGCAAATATTTTGCCCCTAATCCATATAATATGAGGCCAACTCCAACTACTAAGCCATGCATCATACTAATTCCAATATTAGCTGAGGCCATTTCAAAACTACTTCCACTTACTAGAATTAAAATTGTTGCCCATAACATGCAAAAAAAGCCAGCAAGCGCAGGCGTTAATAATTTAGGCACTTCGGGATTTTTTCGAATTGTAATTGTGTATATTGCAAAGCCCAAAGCTACAAAGAAACCATAAATAACGCCTAATAATGTAGTTGATTTTTCAGTATCCCAAACCATAATTGTAATTCCAGCAGCAACAATCAACATGTTTATAAAAGTTATAGGGCTCAACCTTTCACCTAAAATAAGGTAGCCTAAAAACGCAGAAAGAACTGGGGACAGAGCAAGCATTAATAGAGTAATAGCTACTGTTGTTGTTGTTAATGCATAAATCCATCCAAAAAATGTAAATGACATTACAACGCTTCCGACCAAACTCCAGGAGTCGATCCTCTTAAACGTAAGAAAAAAATCTTTGCCTTCTCTAAATGCTACATAAATGAGAATCACCGATGTGATTATTAAGCCCCTATAAAGTAGGTATTGAAGTCTATAGTTTTCAGCATCTTCTAGTAGGCGTACAAGTGGCGCACCAAAACTCCAGATGATTCCGCTGATAACGACTAATAAAAATCCAAGAAAATATCTATTCTGCATGAAACCCCTACATAACATAAAGATTGACACTAATTATTTCCGCATTTTGTTCTTAAAATATATATCTGTCAATCATTTTTTTACGTGCAAAGAAGAGATATCAAAGTTAACACTATTATTTGTACAAAAAATAAGTAAATTCAAAGCTTAGTAGCAGTTAAAATTTAGCTTTAAACATTCAGGCCTAAAAAATTCATGGATAACTTAAGAGGTATTCTATTCATGATTCTTGCAATGGCTGGATTTGCATTTGAGGATTTATTTATTAAAATTCTCTCAGCTTATTTTCCAATTTCAGAAGTAATAATAATTCTTGGCTTTACTGGAAGTATCATTTTTCTCATAATTGCACTTTTTCAGAAAGCACCTATTTTTCATAAAGACCTATTAAATAAGCATGTAATAATTCGAACAATTTGTGAGCTTTTAGGGGCGGTATTTTTTGTTACAGCAATTGCTTTAACGCCACTTTCATCCGCTTCAGCAATCCTACAAATAACGCCATTATTAGTAACCATTGGCGCTGTAATATTTTTTAAAGAAAAGGTAGGGTGGAGGCGCTGGACAGCAGTATTTGTTGGCTTTATGGGTGTGTTATTAATTTTGCGTCCTGGCTATGGTGGCTTTATGCCGGCTTCAATATTTGCATTGCTTGGAGCTTTATTTCTAGCAGCAAGAGATTTATCAACTCGCGCAATGAAGGTTGGCCTTCCCTCGGTAACGATTGCTTTATATGCCTTTATAGCTTTTGGATTCTCAGGTATTTTGATTATTCCATTTAATTCGCCAATGATAGCTCCATCACTAAATCAAATTTTGTATTTTATTGGAGCATCGACTTTTGGGGTAATTGCTTATTATTCACTTGTTATATCATCACGTATTGGTGAAATGTCCGTTATATCACCATTCCGATATTCACGGATTGTATTCGCAATGCTTCTAGCAATAATAGTTCTTGGAGAGAGGCCAGATAGCTTTACCCTTATTGGAGCATCAATTGTCGTAGCTTCAGGACTTTATACATTCATACGTGAAAGTATTTTAAATAAACCTCAATGAATTTGAGTAATTAGACCATGGGTCGTAAGCTATTTTTCATCATGAAGAAAATATATGCTTTAAAAAAGCTTGCTATACTTAACTAAAATGACTAACATCCGCACAAAATAACTCAATCAAAGGAGTCGCTATGAATATGCCAAGATCAATACACATACCCAATGGTGATAATATAGTTCATACATTTAGTGATAAAGAATTCCAAAATCGCCAGCAGAGTCTCAGAACTCATATGGCGCAAAATAATATTGATAGTGTAATTTTTACATCTATTCATGGCATTAATTATTACAGTGACTTTCTCTATTGCTCTTTTGGAAGGCCTTATGCACTTGTTGTGACTCAAGATAGTGCAACAACTGTAACTGCAAATATTGATGGTGGGCAGCCTTGGCGCAGAACTTTTGGTGAAAACTTAGTCTATACAGACTGGCAAAAAGATAGTTTTTTTTATGCCTTGCAGCAGCTTGTAAGTAATGGCGATAAAATTGGCATAGAGTATGATCATATAACTAAAGAACGCTTAGATAAGCTAAAAACTGCATTTAATAAATCTAACTTTATTGATATCTCAGTTGATTGTATGAAGATGCGCTCAATCAAATCAGATGAAGAAATTGCTCATATCATTCAGGGAGCAAATGTTTGTGATATAGGTGGTGCAGCCCTTGTTGAAGCTGTTAAAGAAGGAGTGCCAGAACACGAGGTAGCCCTTCACTCAACGCAGGCTATGGTCAGAGAAATTGCTAAGCGATATCCAAACTCAGAGCTAATGGATACCTGGACTTGGTTTCAATCTGGCATTAATACTGATGGTGCGCATAACCCCGTGACTACAAGGAAAGTTCAAAAAGGTGATATTTTAAGTCTTAATTGTTTTTCAATGATTGCAGGCTACTATGTTGCACTCGAAAGAACATTATTTTATGATCATGTTGATGACGAATCTCTGAGATTATGGGAAATTAATGTAAAGGTACATGAGGAAGGAATGAAACTTATCAAGCCAGGAGTTGCATGTAAAGATATTGCACTTGAACTTAATAAAATTTTTGAAGAGTATGGCTTACTTGAAAGTAGAACTTTTGGATATGGTCATTCATTTGGAGTTTTGTCTCACTACTATGGCCGTGAAGCTGGAGTTGAACTAAGAGAGGATATAGATACAGTGCTGCAAAAAAATATGGTTGTTTCTATGGAGCCTATGATTATGATCCCAGGAAGTCAGCCTGGTGCTGGTGGTTATCGTGAACATGATGTTATGGTATTAACTGAAGATAGTGCCTATGACATTACCAAATTTCCATTTGGTCCAGAGCATAATATTATTACTTAGTAGTTTTTATAAAACACTAATCCAGAAAAATAGAAACTATTGATTACTCTTACTAATTAAACCGTCCTAACTTTCGTAAGAATATATCTCTACCATCATCTCATCTGCAATTAGCTCAAGCTTATCTCTAATAAGGTTTTCGTCAAGGGAGACTGGTAAATGAAGAGTAATTTGTGCTTTGAAAAGCTGCTCTCCGGACATAGATGCATCAATTATCTCGGTCTTTAACTCTTCTACATTTGCTTGCAAATCATCTGCTAGAACATGTGATAGTTTATTGATAATGCCAACATGATTTTGACCAATAAGCTCAATGTTATAACTCTTTACATTAGCTTGTTTTAATGGAGAAGTTTCTTCGCATGCTATTTGCAACCCTAAAGACGATGAAACCAACTCTTTACTTAATTGAGTAGCATTTTTGGATGGCACATTAACCTTCAGAATTCCTGCAAACTTTCCTTCAAAGCTAGACATATTACTCTCAATCCAGTCACCATTATTGGCCACAATAATCTTTGAAAGACCGTCAATAAGCCCAGGTTTATCGTCACCTAAAACACTAATCAAAAATGATGTCATAAAATTTTTATTTATAATCTTCTACACTTGGACAAGAACAAATTAAGTTCTTATCACCATAGACATTATCCACACGCGAAACTGGTGGCCAGTATTTAACTCGCCTTAAACTTTCGACAGGATATGCTGCCTCTTCCCTGGAATATGAAAAATTCCATTCTGTAGATGTTACCATTTCTAGAGTATGTGGAGAATTAATTAGTGGGTTATCTTCTGTAGAGTATTCTCCAGATTCAACTTTTAGTATCTCTTTTCTGATTTGTATCATAGCATCACAAAACCTATCAAGCTCATCCAATGACTCAGACTCTGTTGGCTCAATCATCAACGTTCCAGCAACTGGAAATGACATAGTTGGGGCATGAAAACCGTAATCAATGAGTCGCTTAGCTACATCATCTACACTTATACCAACTGTATCTTTAATGGGCCTAATATCAATAATACACTCATGGGCAATCCTACCATTTTCATCACTATAAAGTATTGGATAGTGTTTTTCAAGTCTCTTTGATATATAGTTTGCATTTAAAATTGCATTGCATGTAGAAGCATAAAGACCTTCTTTACCAAGCATTGCAATATACATCCAACTGATAGGCAAAATACTGCCAGAACCCCATGGGGCCCCAGAAATACTTCCAACATCTGTGTTATTTAATGGCGTTGTTGGTAAAAAATGTACTAAATGCTCTTTAACGCCAATTGGTCCAACTCCAGGACCACCGCCACCATGAGGAATAGCAAATGTTTTATGTAAATTAAGGTGTGAAACATCGCCTCCAAATTCACCTGGAGCAGAAACACCAACCATTGCATTCATATTAGCACCATCAATATAAACCTGGCCTCCAGCTTTATGAACAATTTCACAAACCTCTTTTACATCCTTTTCAAATACTCCATGAGTAGAAGGATATGTAATCATTATTGCAGCTATATTATCAGCATGTTCTTTTGCTTTTGCTTTTAAATCTAAAAGATCAATATTACCATCCTCTGCACTATCAATAACGATTACCTTCATACCAGCCATTTGTGCAGATGCTGGATTAGTACCATGGGCAGAAGATGGGATTAAACAAATATTTCTGTTTTCTTCACCTCTACTTCGATGATAAGCACGAATTGCAATTAACCCCGCATACTCACCCTGGGCTCCTGAATTAGGCTGCAGTGATATTGCAGCATAACCTGTTGCCTCACAAAGCATTTCTTCAAGCTCACTAATCATCTCTTGATAACCTATGACTTGATTCATTGGAACTGCTGGATGGATCTGAGAAAATTCTGGCCAAGATACTGGTATTAATTCAGCTGCAGCATTAAGCTTCATTGTGCATGAACCAAGAGGAATCATTGAGCGATCAAGTGCAATATCCTTATCCCCCAAATACCGAATATAGCGCATCATATTTGTTTCTGATCGATAGGTATTAAAAACATTATGTGTCAAGAAGCTTGATTTTCTTTTTAGACTTTTATGAATTTGAGTCTTATTTTTTTCAAATATAATTTGAGTATTTAGGTCAGACTCTGTATTAAATATTTTCCATAAGCGCTCTATATCCTCAGGAGTACTCAGCTCATCAAATGAAACTGAAACGAGTGTCTTACTAAAAACATTTATGTTGTATCCATTCTTTTCAGCTTGCATAACTACTGCATCAGAGTTCTCAACTTCTATAGTTAATGTATCAAAAAATGTATCATTTAAAATACGAAATCTCATTTCTGACATCCCGTCAGCAAAAACACTTGAGTAGCGAAAAATTCGATCAGCGATATTTTTAAGTCCATCTGGTCCATGATAAACAGCATACATGCTTGCCATAATTGCTAGAAGAGCTTGAGCAGTACAAATATTACTTGTCGCTTTTTCACGGCGAATGTGTTGCTCTCTTGTCTGAAGCGCAAGTCTATAAGCAAGCCTTCCTTTAGTATCAACTGATGCTCCAATAATACGCCCAGGCATAGACCTTTTGTATTTGTCACTGATAGACATGAAGGCAGCATGTGGACCACCATAACCAATTGGCACTCCAAATCTTTGAGTATTACCAACTACTATGTCTGCACCCATTTCACCAGGTGGCTTTAAAAGTGTTAAAGAAAGTAAGTCTGCACTAACTGCAACAAGTGCTTTTTTTTGATGAACTAATTCTATTAAATTTGAGTAATCACTATAGCCGCCATAAGTATTGGGATATTGCAATAACACTCCAAAACAATCAAGCTCTTTTAGATCAGCCAGAGGATCGCCAACAACGACCTCAATATTTAGTGGCTCAGCTCGAGTTTTAATTACTTCAATATTTTGAATAAAACAATCATTAGCTACAAAAAAGATATTACTCTTAGATTTACTAACTCGATGACATAAGGTCATAGCTTCTGCGCAAGCGGTTGCCTCATCTAGCATTGATGCATTTGCTAAATCCATCCCTGTTAAGTCTGAGACCATTGTTTGAAAATTCATTAATGCCTCTAACCGGCCTTGAGATATTTCTGGCTGATAAGGCGTATAAGCAGTATACCAAGAGGGATTTTCTTGAACATTGCGCTGAATTACTGGTGGTGTGATTGCATTGTAATAACCTTGACCAATGAATGACTTATAACGAATATTCATTCTAGCTAGATTTCTTAATTTTTTAAGGGCTGCCAACTCCGACATACCTTTAGCTATATTCATCGGCTTTTTACGACGAATAACATCTGGCACAATCTCATCAATTAACTTATCTAAGTTGTCAAAACCAAGATAATCAAGCATCTGATTTTTCTGCTCAGTTGAAGAACCAATATGCCTAGTAGTAAAGGCATCATTATTTAATAAATCTTCAATTTTTTTAGCCATTAAACTCTTTCCTTATTCCTCAATAAAAGTGTTGTACGCGCCTTCATCCATTAACTCTTCTAATTCTTCAGGACTTGATAATTTCACCTTGATAAACCAACCTTCGCCCATAGAGTCTTCAGTTACAAGTTCTGGCTCATCTTCTAAACGACTGTTAACTTCAACAATAGTTCCAGAAACTGGCGCAACTAAATCTGAAGCAGCTTTAACTGACTCAATTACGGAAATATTCTCTCCGCGGCTACACTCATCCCCAACTTCCGGTAACTCAACATAAACCAGATCCCCTAATTGCTCTTGGGCAAAATCTGTTATCCCAATAACTACTAGATCATCTCCTTGCGATTGAATCCATTCATGATCTTCTGAAAATTTAATACTCATCACTGCTCCTCATAATTAATATTTAACCTCTGTAATAGTTCTGTTTAACAAATGGCAGACTTACAATCTCAACTGCAATTTTTTTATTCCTAACTAATGCAAAAAGCTTGGAATTTTTTTCTATATAACTCTTTTTTAACCTTGCTATAGCTATTGGCCTATTTATGCTAGGGCCAAAGCCACCACTCGTTACCTTTCCCACATTATTACCCAACTCATCTTCAATCATAGCTCCATCTCGAACAGGCATTCTTCCTTCTGGTTGAAGGCCAACAACCTTTGATTCAGAGCCCTCATTAAGGTGCCTCATAATAGTTTCGAAGCCTAAATAATTACCTTCTCTTTCTCCACCAGTTCTTCTTACCTTGGATAAGGCCCAGCCCAATGAAGACTCAACAGGACTATGATGAATATCAAGCTCATGTCCATAAAGAGACAATCCAGCCTCTAAACGAAGAGAATCTCTTGCACCTAAGCCAACCCATTCAACTTCTATGTTAGAAAGTAAAAGTTTTGCTAATTCCTCAGAATCTTTGGCTGCTAATGAAATTTCAAAACCATCTTCTCCTGTATAGCCAGATCTTGTTATCAAGCATTCAATTCCATTTATAACTACTTGTTTAGCGGTCATAAAAATCATTTCACTAATAGAAGGTACAATCTCAGATAAAACTTTATGTGCTGAAGGTCCTTGTAATGCTAAAAGTGCAACATCTTCGAGGAACTCTACTTTACAGTCATCACCAATTGTCCTTTGCAAATGAGTTAAATCAGCATTTTTACAACCAGCATTAACCACTAAAAACAAATCTTCATCACCCAGATTGGTAACCATCAAGTCATCCAATACGCCGCCAGATTTATTTGTAAATAAAGCATAGCGCAATTTCATTAAGGGTAAATCAATAATATCAACTGGAACTATAGACTCAAGTGCTTTTTTTGCATTTGCACCAACCAACCTTATCTGCCCCATATGAGAGACATCAAAAAGTCCTGCTTTTTCACGTGTGTGGTTGTGTTCTTTTTTTATTCCAAGAGGGTAACTTACAGGCATATCATACCCAGCAAATGGCACCATCTTTGCTCCAGCATCTAAGTGCATCTGATGCAAAGGAGTAGTTCGAATTAGCGTATCTTTAGACATTATAATTTGTCTCAAAAAGCCATATTATATAAGAATAGTTTATTTAGTTGAATTCAATTCGTCTTGAATTGATATAAATAGCGTAATTATGTGAATATCGACAGAATGGTTACAAGACTCACCCAGTCTTTCTTTAGCTAATCACAAAGTTTTATATCAGAATTAATACCCATTAGCCCTACTATATATAGGATAAGGCAATTCTCCTTTTTGGATTCGATAGATGTTTTCAGAAATAGTTTGTCCTGCTGAACTTGGATTACTTTGGCCTGCAATATGTGGCGTTATATAAACTGAAGGATGGTCCCAAAGTGAATTATTTTCTGGCAACGGTTCTTGTGCAAATACATCCAAAGCAGCTGCTTTAATATGTCCTTCACTGAGAAGAGTCAACAAATCATCCTCATTAATTATTCCACCTCTACCAATATTTATAATAAATGAATCTTTTGGAAGAAGGCTAAGCTCTTTTTTTGTAATAATGTTAGTAGTATCAGATGTTAAGGGAAGGACATTAATTAGAATGCTCGTCCTGCCTAAAAAATCAGAAAGCTGATCCTGACCATAATAATATTTAATATCTGTCAGTGAAGATTTTTGATTAGCGCCCCAGCCAATGACATTAAAACTTTGAGTAACTAATAATTTACCAATACTTCTACCAATATTGCCTAGGCCCATAATGCCAATTGTTCGTTCCTCTGTCTGAATAGAGCTTTGCTGAATCCACTGGCGTTTAAGTTGTTGAGATCTATAAAGATACTGGTCGCTATGAAAATGCAAAACCCAGTGAAGTGAATGGAGACACATTTCATGAGTTAATTTTTTATCGACCAGGCGGATTATAGGTAGTCCTTCTGGTAAGTCAGGATCACTAATAATATGGTCTACTCCCGCCCCCAAGGACAGAATTGCCTTTAAATTAGGATATTTTTTTAATATACCTCGAGGATGCTTCCAGACAACAGCAAACTCAACCTCATTAACATCACCATCATCCGGATAAACTTTTATATCCATCTCTGGCATAGCCTTTTGCAGGCCATTTGACCAAACCTCCATGTCCTCCCAGAAGTCTGTAGAAGCTAATACTATTGACATAATTTAACCCATAGTGATTTTCTAATTAATATTGATATTTTAATTTACTTATTAAGACAACACTCTTAAAAATAGCTATTAAGAAATTCACGATACCATGAATTTTTTTAATAGCTAAAATCAAATATTAATGTAGAATATTATTAATACTTATTATCTAATTTTTTTATGTTTATCAGTGTTTTAGACTTATTTAAAGTTGGTGTTGGGCCTTCAAGCTCGCACACAATGGGGCCCATGGTTGCTGCCAATGATTTTATGACGCATGTCAGAAATTTTTTAGATTCAAATCCTGCTGGTCATATGCATCATATTAGATGTACTCTAAAGAATTCTTTAGCTTATACAGGAGTTGGACATGGAACAGATAAAGCTGTCACTCTTGGACTTAATGGATATCTTCCAAATACCATCATTAAAGAGAATATGGATGAAGTCATTGAGAGAACTTGGAACTCAAAAAATATAGCTATCAACAACACTCAAAAAGTTTCATTCTTTTCGGAAGATGATATCATTTTTGACACCAGAAACTCATTAAAGCAAAACCCGAATGGTATGGTTTTTGAGCTTCTTGACCAGTCAGATTCAATTCTAATTTCACATACTTATTTCTCTATCGGTGGTGGTTTTATATCTACATTAGCTGAAATAGATAATGTTGAAGCGCCCATTGCAGCGGAGTCCAGCTCAGCTTATCCATTCCCGTTTGATAATTCAGATCAAATGCTGGAAATGTCTAAAAAGCATGATAAAACTATTTGGGAAATGAAGCTCGCCAATGAAATAGAAAATATTCCTGAAAAAATTCTGAATAAGGAGCTTGATACTATCTGGGATGCAATGAAAACTTGTGTTGAGAATGGTCTTGCAACTGAAGGTATATTACCGGGTGGTTTAAATACCAAGAGGCGGGCAAAAAAATTACATGAAAGCCTCCAGAGTGATCCAGAAAATACAAATTCTAGTGACTGGCTTTGTGCATATGCCATGGCAGTAAATGAAGAAAATGCTGCTGGTCACATGGTAGTGACTGCGCCCACTAATGGAGCAGCAGGTGTAGTTCCATCAACTCTTTACTACTTCTATAAACATAAGTCGGCAACTCAAGAACAAATTCGTCAATTCTTATTAACAGCATCTGCGATTGGTGGGCTAATAAAACATAACAGCTCTATATCAGGAGCTGAGGTTGGCTGTCAAGGAGAGGTAGGTTCAGCATCCTCAATGGCTGCTGCAGCTTTATGCACTGTTAGAGGTGGCACAACAGCACAAATTGAAAATGCTGCAGAAATGGCGCTAGAACACCATATTGGAATGACTTGCGACCCAGTCAAGGGTCTTGTTCAAGTTCCTTGTATTGAGAGAAATGGATTTGGTGCAGTTAAGGCGTATACTGCAAGCTCACTTTCGCTTAGAGAAAGTGGTGAACATTTAATTTCGCTAGATCAGTGTATTGCAGCTATGAAAAGAACTGGCCTTGATATGTCTACAAAATATAAAGAGACGTCATTAGGCGGCTTGGCTGTAAGCTTTATTGAATGCTAAATTAGTCTGTATCAACTAGTCCTGCGCCTGCACCTGAAGCTCTAGACTCAGCACTTGATTTAACCAAGCAGCGTGAAAAGTAGCTATAAATTGCCTGCCAATTCTCCTCTACTTTAACGCCATTATGAAGTACTCTTAATTTCTCTTCAGCTAACTTAAATTTTTTAACATTCTTACCTCTATAGGATTTATCACTCATTTCTAGAGGTGAAATTAATACATCAGCATTGCTGCTTAATTCTATAGGATTAGATGATGCGCTTAAAACCTCCCACTCTTCATTATCAGTTAAGTTAACTTGAAATTGATTTTTATCTTGATCAGTCCAAACTACTTTTAGCCCATTACATTTATTAGCACCAAGAGCAGAAACAACTAAAAATGGAGAATCAACATTACTAATTTTTAATTCACTGACTCTACTATTAATCTCAACCCAATCAACACTACTTGAAGATGCCTCTAAAGAAGATAAGAGCTTCTCTTCTGGACAAAATAAATGCCCCCCTGCTTTTGTTTTTTCAAATTTAATCGATAAACTACTTGCTTGACTATCTAGATTATCAAGCGCGTTTAAGCTAATTAGAGAAGGGTCAAAACCATTTTCTGAAATCCACATATTGGCTCTTGCAAAGTCTTCTGAAAGACCAATAGGAGCTTCTACACCAAAGGCTGCTCTAGTGAAATAAAAAAGAACTTCATTTAATGAAATTGTTAAATAACTTTCTGACATGTACAATTTATACACGGAAATGACTGGGGTCTTCCCGCAATTGGAAATGACCAGCAATCATGGTTTGGCTCTGACAGTTGATCAGGCATTGGAGCACCTTGATACATTGATATCCGAGTCCATAAGTCGGACTTTGGATCAAACTTTGAAGCCCCAAAAAAGGCTAACTTAAAACGTAATAAATCTAGTGGCCTCATTGATTCACTTAATAAATTATCCTGAACTTCAGAATAAGGCCTGACAAAAGTATTTTGAATTCGACGAATGATATGTCTAAATTCTGGGTACATCATTACAAACTCACTGATTGAAATATCATTAGAAGTGGATGACAATACTTTATTGAGCTGACTTACATCTCTACCAATAGCCAGTGGCATCTCTTGCTCAACGCCATCATCGATTCCTTTAGAGCCAAACCTAGGCTCCAACTTATCTTCAGAATAGTACCAAAAATGGTGCTGTGATTCTTTTAAAGAAAAATCAATACTAGTAGCCCATTGATAAGAATCTTCAACAACTTCTTTTAATTGGGCTAATGACATATCTGCATTAAATTTTGGAATTAAATTAGTTGACATTGTCTCTGCAAGATCATCTACTAGTGAACCATGAGGCTCAATAATTAAAGAAACAACCATCTCTTGACATTCTAATGAAAAATTATCCTCTACAAACTGATAAATTCCATTCCAAGGATAGGGTCTAGATATATTAAACTCATCTTCACACCAAATCCTGAGCGATTGTATTTCGTCTGTTAAGCACAAGATTCTATCAGCCTGGACAGTATCCTCAACATTCCATTCATCAACATGCTGACTAACCTGAAGCAGTGACTTTAAGAAAACTTTAAGAGTACCTTCAATTGGAGTTTCAATTGATCTTACTCTTGCTAATGCAGTTTCTTTTGCAACAACCCAATTATGAATTAATGCTGGGTGTTTAAGTAAAAATGGAGCCATACCCAATCCTGTTGCATTTCCCACACCAATAAATTGACGTGTAGTTTTATCAAGTTTAACTGCTTTTTTACCACCTCTTTCTCTTGCAAGCTCTTCAACTGAATCAATCGTAAACCAGCGAATTAAATAAACAGTTAACAATTCCATTTGAAATGGTGCCTTGCACTCCTCTCGATCTGCAATCTTAGCTCGATCTGCACAGCCAAACTTTCCACTTCCATAAACCGCGGAAGTTCTCATTAAATAACCTACAGAAGTTAATAAATCGATATCTGGTTGGTGGCCTTTTGATAGAGAGTCAACTGCATTTTTAAATACTCTTAAACTTTTGTTTGCTCTTGCTAAAGCAAGCTCACTTGGTCTATACCGACCCCCTTCCTGCTTGGGAGTATTATTTGCTAAATAGTCAATATCTTCTTGAGTGGGTACGCCGTCAAAAAGATTAAAAGTTGCATCCCATACTTCTGCAATAACTCTATCAGTTCTCATTTCATCTGGTATCTTTTGAGTAAAGGCAACCAATGAATATGTCCTATGTGGAGTCGTCACAGCATAAATACTTAAACCATAACCATCCTTATCAACTTCTCGACGAGTTCTCTCAAATTTCCAATTCTCACGAGCCATTCGCCTTATAAGCGTTCGCATAAAACTTAAACGAGTAGGGAATGAAGAACCCATTCTCTCAAGACGCATAACCTTTTCAGGTGATCTCATAAAATCAGATTCAATATCAATAATTGCAGTTTCTGTAGTCATAATTCCAATTATAAAGGTTCAAATGATGCTTCAAAAAAGTTTAGCCAGTTCTTACCCATGATTGAATCAATATCATTGCTATTAAAACCAACACTTTTTAGGCCAGTTGCAATATTTAAAAAGTCACGGTTATCACGAAACCACTTTGGCTGATCAGGGAAACCTGCAAAACTTGCAGAGCCCTCTCCAAAGTCACGCTCATTTGTCCAGGTTCCATTTCTCATCCATTCAACAACACTGTCAGGTTGATTTTGGCATAAATCAGTTCCAATACCAATATTATGAACACCCATAATTTCGGCAGTGTCGGCAACCATATTGCAGAAACTCTCTAGTGAACAGTTGGTGCCATCTTTAAGATGGTGCGCATAGACTGAAAAGCCAAGCATACTGCCACTTTCACCTAAAGCCTTAAGAACTTTATTAGACTTATTTCTTAATGCAGGATGCCAAAAAGTTGGATTAGCGTGGGTAATTGCAATAGGGCGCTCTGAGATTTCAATCGCCTCAAGCGTAGAAATTTCTGAAGAATGGCTCATATCAACCACTAAGCCAACTCTATTCATTTCTTTAATTACTTGCTTACCCATTCGAGTTATACCTGGGTCATTTTCTTCATAGCAACCTGTGCCCAATAAGCTCTGATTGTTATATGTGAGCTGCATAAATCTAACACCCAATTGATGGCATATTTCGACCAATCCAATATCGTCTTCAATTGGTGAACAGTTCTGAAACCCAAAAAATATTGCAGTTCGTCCCTCAATTTGAGCTTTAAGAACATCACTTGCAGACTTACCATGAAAAATTAAATCTGAAAAACTTTCAAAACGGTGATTCCAATCAATAACATTTTTCACCATCTCCTTAAAGTCTTCATGGTAACAAATTGTAACGTGGACCGCACTAAGACCACCATCATTAATTTGTTTGAAGACCTCTTCACTCCAATTGTTATACTGAAGTGCGTCAATAAAAAGTGATGGATGAGCCATTATGGGTTTCCGCTAGAAATATATGAAGTTTTAACTTGAGTATATAGCTCTTTTGCATATGATCCTTGCTCTCTAGGACCAAAACTTGAGTTTTTTCTACCACCAAAAGGAACATGATAATCAGTACCAGCTGTTGGTAAATTCACCATTACGCATCCACTCTCTGCGTTTCTTCGAAAATGACTTGCTCGTGATAGTGACTGAGTAATAATGCCTGAAACAAGACCAAAATCTGTGTCGTTGGCAACTGATAGAGCTTCGTCATAATCCGCAACCTTAATAACGCAAGACATAGGTGCAAATAATTCTTCTCGGTTCACTCGCATAGTGTTATTACCGCCAACTAATAAGGCAGGCTGCATATAAAAGCCAGGATTATCGAGCTCCAGTTTTTCACCCCCACATACTATTTCACAGCCCTCTTCTTTAGCTAAAGACATGTATTTAAGATTTGAGTCAAGTTGCTGTTGACTTGCTACTGGGCCAATTTGAGTCCCTTCATGGAGCGCATGTCCAACCTTAAGAGCTGAAGTAGATTGACTCATTCGATCAACAAACTCATCATGAATTGATGCATGAACAACTAACCTTGATGAGGCAGTACACTTTTGACCTGTACTTCCAAAAGCACCGCCAGTAGCGGCAGCAACAGCAACATCAATATCTGCATCGTCCATTACTACTAATGGATTTTTAGAGCCAAGTTCTAATTGAAACTTCGTTAAGTTTTTTGCCGCAGCACCAGCTATTTGAAGGCCAACATCATAGGACCCAGTAAAACTAATAGCATGGACTTTTGGGCTTTCAGCTAAAGCCTGACCGATAGATGATCCAGACCCCATAACTAAATTAAACAATCCTTTTGGAATATCTTGCTTTGCAATGATTTCTGTTAATGCAACGGCGCTCGCTGGAGTTAAGTTGGCAGGCTTCCAAATAACTGCATTACCGAATGCTAATGCAGGGGCAATTTTCCAGCTTGCAGTCGCAGTTGGGAAATTCCAAGGAGAAATAATTGCAACAGTCCCCATAGCTTCTCGTCGAACATCAATTTCAATGTTTGGCCTAACTGAATCTGCAGTATCCCCACTTTGACGAAGCACTTCAGCAGCGTAGTAAGTAAAAAATTGACCAGCTCTATAAATTTCTCCTTTGCCTTCAGCTACCGGTTTACCTTCTTCACGAGAAAGCAGCTCTCCTAACTCAGCACTTCGAGCCATCATCTCTTCACCAATCTTCATCAAAACAGCTTGTCGCTGCTCTAACCCAGTAGCAGCCCAATGCTTTTGCGCAATTTGAGAAGAGTTAAGGGCGTCCTCTAGCTGAGCATTATTTGCTTGCGCATACTCACCAATGACATCGTTAGTGTCGGAAGGATTTATGTTAGATATCGAACTAGAACCCTTGACCCAGTCGCCGGCTATAAAGTTATTAGACAGATTTGACATTATTTTTTATTTAATTTTAAAATATTAAATTTTACTCTTTATTGCTGATTTATCAAGAATATAAGGCGATAAGTTAATATAGTATTTTTCATGTTTGTATGAAAAATTAATGTTGCATTTAACAAATATTTAATCTACGATACATATATTAAATATATTGTAATCAAACTATTATGGCTAAATCTTCTGAAAGACTTGGTAGGGATGCAAGAAGAACAGATCGACTAAAAGTCAAGATTGAAATGCTCCCTACTTTGAAGCGCAAAATCCCACTTACAGAGCCAATGAGTGAAGAGCAGATTTTAAAAATGGATGACGCATCTTTATCAATTCTTGAAGATGTAGGCGTTGAGTTTCATGACCCAATTGCCCTCGAAGATTGGAAGAAGGCTGGCGCTGACGTCAAAGGTGAGCGCGTTCGTTTTGATAGAGGCCTTATTCGTGAACTAATCTCAAGCATCCCAGAAAGCATCACTATGAATGCCCGTGACCCAGAAAAATCGCTAGAAATTGGTGGCAATAACTCTATTTTTGTTCCGATGACTGGTGCCCCTTTTATATGTGATCTTGAAAACAAAAGGCGCTGGCCAAAACTTGAAGATCTAGCTAACTTTCACAAACTATCTCATATGCTTCCTGCCATTCATTCAAGCGCTCACCATATCGTTGAACCAATGGACCATCCAATCTCGCATCGTCATCTAAGAATTACTTATTCTTCTATGAAGCACTCAGATAAAACTTTTATGGGCATGACAAGTAGTGGGAAGAATGCGGAAGATGTAATTGAGATGTGCAAGATTCTATTTGGAGAGAAATACATGGATACTCATCCAGTAGTTACTGGGAATATTAATGGAAACTCTCCACTTGTTTGGGATCAAACCATGCTCTCAGCATTAAGGGTATTTTCTGCACATAATCAGCCCGTACTCTGTTCTCCTTTTGTACTTGGAGGCGCAAACACACCAGCGAGTGTCGCACCAACTGTTGCTCAGGTAAATGCCGAAGCCCTCTCTGCGCTAGCATACACACAAGTAATAAGGAAAGGATCACCAGCTATCTACGGTCACTACTTAGCTACCGTCTCCATGCAATCTGGCGCTCCAATGGCAGGAACTCCAGAAATTTCGCTTATGAATTTTATGATTGGCCAAATGGCTAGGCACTATAAGGTTCCATGGAGAAGCTCTAATACACTTGGCGGATCTAAAGTTTTTGATGCCCAATCAGGCTATGAGAGCGCATCTACAATGATGGCCGTTCTTTTATCTGGAGCAAACTATATTTGGCACTCTGCGGGGTGGAATGAAGCTGGAATGCACTGCTCAATGGCAAAATTTGTAGTCGATGCTGAGCAATGCGAAATGGGCTATAGGATGGCAGAAGGTATTCGCTGGGATGATTTTGAGGAGGGCTTAGCAGCAATCAGAGATGTTGGTCCTGGGGGTCACTATCTCGGACACCAGCATACTATGGATAATTTTCAGCGAGCATTTTTTATGCCTAAATTATTTGACAATAACTCCATTGAACAGTGGCAAGCTGATGGGAGTAAGGACACCATTCAAAGGGGAATTGAGGGGGCAAAAAAACTACTGGCTGATTACCAAGAACCAAAACTAGATGAAGGTAAGGACGAAGAGCTGCTTGATTTTATTGCCAGAAGAGAGCAAATTATTCCAACAATGGAAGCTCTAAATCAAGAGTATTAGGCTATGAATAATAAATCGAGAGTTGTTCTTATAACAGGTGCCTGTGGAGGAATTGGAAAAGCGCTTGTCAATAAATATGCAAGTCAAGGCCACATAATAGCAATCGCTGACAAATCCCAGGATCAAGCTCACTTTCTTACTGATGAAATAAAAAAAATAGGTGGAAAAGCGGTGGCATTTCCTGGTGATCTGTTAGATAAAAACTACTGCGATAATCTAACAAAGGAAGTTCAAAACAAACTTGGTGCTATTAATATCCTTATCAACAATGCTGGTTTAATGCGTCGAGGAAATATTACCCAGGCAACTGATGAAGATTTCGAATTATCGATGAAGATTAATGTTGAGGCACCTTTTCGCTTAATCAGAGCCGCAATACCTCTAATGACAAAAGCAGGAGGCGGCTCTATTGTGAATGTATCCTCCTGTTGGGGAGTAAATCCAGGACCAAATCATCTAGTGTACTGTACAACGAAAGCTGCCTTAGCAGCAATGACCAAGTGCCTAGGAAGAGATCATGCTCATCAAAATATTCGCATTAATGCAGTTTGCCCCAATGAAGTAAATACCCCAATGCTCAGAACTGGTTTTGAAATAAGAGGTCTAAACCCTGATGATGCGATAAATGAATTAAATAAATCAGTACCAATTGGACACATAGCAGAGCCAGAGGAAATTGCTGATGTTGTTGCATTTTTAACCTCAGATGAAGCGAGCTATGTCTGTGGATCTTTAGTGGAGATAAATGGTGGAAAAGCGGTTTTCTAATAAAATTATTGTTATCACAGGTGCTACTAGAGGCATTGGCTTGGAATGTGCGGAGCGCTTTGCAGAAGAAGGTGCAAAAATTTGTACTATTCAAAGAGGAAAATCGGAGTTGTTTGAATCTATTGAGTGTGATTTAAGTAAAGAGCAAGAATGCTCTAACAGTATTAAGAAAATTATTAAAAAGTATGGTTGTATTGATGTCTTAATCAACAATGCTGGAATGATGATGGAATCATCCATTCAAGATACAAGTATAGAGGACTGGAATCAAACGCTAGCGGTAAACCTGACGGCGCCATTTCTATTAAGTAAGTTTGCTATGCCTTTTCTTATTAGCTCTAAAGGATGCATTGTAAATATAGGCTCTATTGAAGGAATTGGAGCTAACCCAAAACATGCAGCATACTCTGCAAGTAAAGCTGGTCTTCATGGACTTACCAGAGCTATTGCGGTTGACCATGGGAAAGATGGGGTTCGTTGTAATGCAGTTGCACCAGGCTGGATAGACACTGAGCTCAATGAGGATTTTATAAATGCAATGCCAGACTCAGAACACTTTAGACGAAACATTGGTAGTATCCACCCACTCAATAGAACCGGTAAAACTAAAGAAGTTGCCTCCCTAGTTTCGTGGCTTGCATCTTCAGAATCAAGTTTTGTTACTGGACAGGTATATACTATTGATGGAGGAAGGATGGCAAAAATTAGCCTCCCCAGCCCTTAGGAGAAAATATGAAGTTTGAAGGAATATACACACCCATAATTACGCCCTATGATGACAAGGGTTCAATAAATTTTGATGCTATTGAGGCTATTATTGAAGACCTCATTGCGAGCGGAGTTCATGGGCTAGTTATTGCAGGAACAACTGGTGAGTACTATGCTCAAGATGTCGACGAGCGACTAGAGGTAATGAAGGTTTGCAAAGATATCATTAATGGTCGACTTCCATATATAGTTGGAACTGGTGCGATTCGCACTGAAGACTCTGTTTTTTATGCAGAAGAGGCTGCCAAAATTGGGGCAGACGGAATTTTGGTTGCAACACCCCCCTATGCGCTGCCAACTGAAAGAGAGAATGCACTTCATGCTCTCGCAATTGATCGGGCTGCAAACCTACCGATTATGCTCTATAACTATCCAGGACGCATGGGGTCGATGATGGGAGAAGAGTATCTTGATCGAGTTGGAAGATCATCAAATTTTTGTGCGATCAAAGAAAGTAGTGGTGACATTAATCGCCTTCACTTGTTAGCAAGAGATTACCCCCATATCCAGCTTTGCTGTGGAATGGATGATCAAGCATTAGAATTTTTTGCTTGGGGCGCGAGTGGATGGGTATGTGCTGGATCCAACTTTGCGCCCGAAGCTCATGTTGCCCTTTATAAAGCCTGCAGAGTTGAAGGTGACTTTGATAAAGGTAGGCAAATCATGTCTGCAATGTTGCCTCTAATGAGAGTGCTAGAGCAAGGTGGTAAATTTATCCAATGTATAAAGCATGGTGCAACCATGAGAGGACTTCCAGTTGGACCTCCAAGAAAACCATTACAACCACTTAATAAAGATGATAAACGTCAACTTGAACAGGTTATCAGAGTTATGAATCATACTATTAATTTAATTACACAGGAGGGTAGCTAAATGTCAGGCCTACTAACCCACAAAGAATACAAAGCTATTGAAAAGTCACTTGATTTCCCGACAAATGCGTTCATCAATGGGCAATTTAAGTCGTCTAAATCAGGAAACACTTTTGAAACAATCAACCCAGCTACTGGAAAAGTTATCGCTAATATTGCTGCATGCAACTCAGAAGATGTTGACCACGCTGTAACTAAAGCAAGGGAAGCTTTTGATCAAGGACATTGGTCGAAACTCCACCCAAGTGAAAGGAAAGAAGGGCTTATTAAATTATCAAAGCTCATTAAAAGAAATATTCATGAACTCGCAGTGATGGAAAGTGTTGACTCCGGAAAGCCAATTAGAGATTGCGAAATAATTGACCTTCCAGAGACCATTGCTTGCCTTCTTTGGCATGCTGAAGCTGTTGATAAAATATATGACCAAACTGCACCTTCAGGTGAAGACGCTTTAGCAGTTATTGTACGAGAACCAATTGGTGTTGTTGGCTGCGTTCTGCCTTGGAATTTCCCACTGTTAATGATGGCCTGGAAGATAGCGCCTGCACTGGCTGCTGGAAATTCTGTCATTGTTAAGCCTGCTGAGCAAACCAGTCTAACCGCCCTAAGGTTGGCTGAATTAGCCATAGACGCGGGTATCCCAAGAGGCGTATTAAATGTCATACCTGGGATGGGTCCTGATGTTGGAGAACCAATCGGTCTTCATCCTGACGTTGATATGGTTTCGTTTACGGGCTCCACTGAGACCGGACGTCGCTTTCTCCGCTATTCAGCGGACTCAAATTTAAAGAAAATTGTTCTTGAGTGTGGTGGTAAAAATCCAGCAATTGTCCTAGACGATGCTGAAGATTTAGACCTAGTTGCAGAACATATTGTTAATGCTGCATTTTGGAATATGGGTGAGAATTGCTCTGCAGCCTCCCGACTCATCGTGCAAGAAAACATCAAAGATGCCTTATTAGAAAAAATGCTTGCTCACCTTAGAGACTGGAAAACCGGAGACCCTCTAAATCCATCAAATTATCTTGGCTCATTAGTAGATTCTGAACACTTCAAAAAAGTAACCAGCTATCTAAAAAATGACAACATGATTACTGGTGGGAAAACTGAAAAACCGAACTACGTGCTTCCAACTATTTTTGATCATGTTGATCCTAATTCAAAATTAGCTCAAGAAGAGATTTTTGGCCCTATTCTCTCGGTGATAACTGTCAAGTCATTTGATGAAGCAATTGCCGTTGCAAATAATACCGAATATGGTCTTGCTGCAAGTGTCTTTACTGCTAATGGTAAAAAAGCAATCAGAGCAGCTAGGGCAATTAAAGCTGGAACAGTGACTGTTAATTGTTACGGTGAAGGTGATATGAGTACTCCATTTGGAGGATATAAACAATCTGGCTTTGGCGGACGAGATAACTCCATTCATGCTCATGATCAATACACAGAATTAAAGACAATTTGGATTGATCTCTCCGATCGAGCCCCAGAAGAGTCGGTAGATTAAAAGAGTAGGAATGAGCAAAATTAAGCTACCAAAAAATCCTGGTCAAACAGGCTGGAAAGAGATCCTTCCTAAAAGAAAGGTTAATAATCAGCTTATTGAAAATATCAACATAGACTATCTGATTATTGGTGGAGGTTTTGCTGGCCTCTCTGCAGCTCGTCGTTTGAATCAAATCAATAAGGATGCAAAAATTGCAATACTTGAAGCCTGTGAAATTGGTGAGGGTCCCGCGGGAAGAAATTCAGGCTTTATGATTGATCTTCCTCACAACCTAGCCTCCGATGACTACCTTGGAAGTTTAGAAAAAGATCGTGAACAGACCCTTATTAATCGCTCAGCAATTCAGTTTGCTAAGAGCACTTCAGAAGAGTATGAAATGCCGTCTGAAGCAATACAACTTGTCGGCAAAACAAATGCAGCAGCAACCAAAAAGGGTATAAATTTCAACACCGAGTATGCCAAACATCTGGATAAAACGAGTGAAAGCTATAAGATACTTGATACTCAAGAAATGAAAGATTTAACTGGAATAGATTATTACATTAATGGACTTTGGACTCCTGGTACAGCAATGCTTCAGCCAGCGCTTTATATTCAATCACTAGCGGATGGAGTTTCTAAACACTCCAATGTAACAATCTATGAAAACTCTCCAGTGATTGACTTAATTGATGAAGGCATGCATGATGGTGAAAAAATATGGAAGGCCAAAACCAAAATGGGGTCAATATCAAGTTCAAAAATTATATTGGCAGTCAATGGAATGGTTGAGCGTTTTGGATACTTTGAAAACAGACTGATGACTATTTTTACTTACTCATCTATGTCAAGAAAATTAACCTCAAATGAATCTAATATATTAGGAGGTTCACAAAAATGGGGGCTTACCTCAGCTGATGCAATGGGGTCTTCAGTAAGACGGATCTCAGGTATTGGTGGAGATCGCATTCTGATAAGAAATCGCTGGTCTTACAATCCAAATATGGAAGCTTCAGATTTGTTTATGCGCTCTGCAGCAACAAGTCACTCATCATCCTTTAATGCTAGATTTTCTTCGCTTGATAATGTCACTATGGAATATTGCTGGGGAGGAAGACTTTGCCTCAGCCTTAATAATGTCTTTGCACAGGGAGAGGTTGAAGAGGGTGTTTATTCTGCATGCTGTCAAAATGGCCTTGGAACTGCTAAAGGGACAGCAATTGGCATCATTACTGCTGAAAAAATTAGTGGGGCAATTAGTAGTCTTGTACCTAATTTTGTTGATGAAGAAGCGCCAAAAAAATTGATGCCAAAAGCTATCATGTGGGCAGGCGTTAATGCTTACTTGGGCTGGAAAGAACTTATGGCAGGAAAAGAAAAATAGCTTTAAGCGTCAAGGCAACAGTACTAATTTTCCAACATATTTTTTAGAAATAAAATCTTTTTGGGCCCTTACAATATCCTTGAGAGGATAAGTCTTGGATACTAATGGCTTAATTTCATTTCTTTCTATATAGCTAATTAAATTTTTAAATACTTGAGAATCCTGAACAGTACAGCCCATTAATGTTAAGTCTTTTAAGTAGAGAGTTCTAATATCAAGTTCAACGATTGGACCAGCAATTGCTCCTGCAGCAGCATATCTTCCACCTCTCTTAAGAACATCAAGCAGATCTGCCCAATCGCTTCCAGCAACTAGATCGATAACAACATCAATACTTTCATTTTCTAAAAAGCTTATCAATCGATCTTCTCGATTAATGACCTCATCAGCACCTATCTTTTTAACCGCGACTACCTTTGATTTACTTGCTATTGCCACTACAGAAGCGCCCCGTCTTTTTGCAAGCTGAATTACAGCAGATCCAACGCCCCCAGATGCACCTGTTATTAGAACAACTTCACCCGCCTTAACATTTGAACGCTCTAATAGGTTTTCTGCAGTTGAGTATGCACAAGGAATGGATGCTAATTCTATATCGCTCCAGTCACTCTCAATCTTATAACTTTCATCACTAAAAGCAACCATGTATTGTGCGAAAGCACCATCACATTCTGAGCCCATAGTCCAACATTCAAAGGGTCTATAATCAACCGCATATTGCTGCATAGTTCTAACCAGGACTCTCTCACCAATACGCTTAATATCAATATCGCCACCTACAGCAACAATTTCACCGCAACAATCAGCTCCTTGAATAATAGGAAAATTAAGAGGATTTCCTGACCAGCTTCCATCATCCCCTAGTCCTTTAGAGTCGCCAGAATTAGTTTCATCTCTAACCGATTTTGAGTACCAAGCGGTGCGAGTATTAATATCTGTATTATTAATACCAGCACCCAAAACTCTAATTAATACTTGATCTGATTCAGGCGTTGGAACTTGAACATCATTTCGATGTTCAAGCACATCAAAACCACCATGTCCAGTTGTTAAAACTGCGCTCATTGTATTTGGAATTTCACTCATATTAGTCAGCAGTTATTTAAAAAAAATATTATAAAATTTAAAGTAACAAATCAGATTCGAATGGATAACTGGTTAATAATTCATAGCCATTTTCTGTAATAAGTACCTGTTCTTCGAGCTTAACACCTGGTCCACCGTCACGTCGACCAATATAGCTCTCAACACACAACACCATTTTAGGTTTTAAAACTCCATCAAAACTATTTTCATTTAACTCCCAGCTAAAAGGAATTGCAGGGAACTCATCACACATTCCAACACCATGATATAAGACTGAATAATGACGAAACTCATTTCTTGGATACTCTTTAGCGTTAAGCGTTAACTCTTTAAAGGTCAATCCTGGCTTTAAACTTTGCATATTAATTTGGATCTGATCAAAGGCCTTGGTATAAATATCTTTTTGCTCTGAACTTGGCTTTTCATCACCGCACAACCAAGTTCTTGACATATCTGTACAGTACCCATATGATCCAACTAAGTCGGTATCAAAACCCATCAACTCTCCAGCCTGGATTGGTCTCGATGAACACTCTTGGTACCATGGATTTGCTCTAGGACCAGAGGCAAGAAGTCGGGTTTCAATCCACTCTGCCCCTCTATTGACTGCCTCCATCTGAAAACGACTCCAAAGCTCCTGCTCAGAAATACCAGGTTTAAAATAATTTCGCATTAACTCTACAGAGCGCTCACAAGCAAAAATAGAGCGCCTCATTGCATCAATCTCATCATCTGATTTAACGAGCCTTGCTAACTCCATTACCTCTTCACCATTAGTAAGCTCTAGACCAAGAGATTGAAGCTCATGAATACCTTCTGGAGCACAATGATCCACAGACAACCGCCTATTGCCTTTACCGTACTCTCTCACAATATCAGATATTTCAGAAGCCCAAATTTTAGCTTTTTCTTTACTTTTATCTCCCGCAGTAAAGTAGAGGT
Source organism: Candidatus Pseudothioglobus sp. Uisw_086 (assembly GCF_048085745.1). GTDB lineage: Bacteria > Pseudomonadota > Gammaproteobacteria > PS1 > Pseudothioglobaceae > Pseudothioglobus. Next base: position 1,657,715 of record NZ_CP159803.1, read on the forward strand.
ATGTCAGTGCATGTCTGACTTCAGTTATTAATGGGTTATGATTTGATAAAAACTCATGGGCATCAAATTCAAAGATAATAACGGGCCCTTCAGTCATTATTAATGAGTATCTAGCTGCATTATGGGAAGTCCATAAAGACATATTAGTACTATCTGTAGCGTATCGAATGTTGACAGGGTCATAAAGTAGAATTCCAGCACAGTCAAATTCAACAAGTTTTTCACGAACTCTTTTCAGGCGATATTCTCTAATTTTTGTCATATCCGGAGCTGCTAAGCCAGCGTCATGCCATTCTTTTTCTGCCAGCTCCCCAGGCCCAAGCGCGTGCTTATTAAGGCTAAAAATATCTTCAACAGCGTCTAGATGAGAGCCAATTTTCGAGTGGTGTCTTTTGGGTATTGAAAAGCTCATAAAAATCCTCTTTTTACTGTCTAATTTTGGATCCAGAAGGATCATAGAGTGGTTTCATTTCTACTGAAGCCTTATGAAATTCGCCTAATATCTCCACTTCAAGTTCTGTACTAGGGTTAATCAGTGCAACTGGAAGATAGGTCATAGCAAGGGATTTTCCAACCGAGTGGCCATAACCTCCTGAAGTAATATAAGAGACACACTTGCCGTTATACATTACCGCTTCATCTCCACTCACATCCGTTTCTGTATCAATTTGAATGACTGAAAGTTTTTTAATTGGACCATTCTTTTTTTCTACCAAGGCTGCTTTTTTACCAATAAAGTCACCCTCCCAATTAACAAAGAAATCCATTCCAGACTCCATTAAAGTAAAGTCAGGGCGATAATCCATTGTCCATGCTCCCCAATTTTTCTCAAGCCTCATTGACATTAACGCTCGTCCACCAAACCACTTTAGTCCAAGATCTTTTCCAGCCTCATCTATTTCCTCAAAAAGCTTTAATTGGTATTGTGGTGAAACATATATTTCATAGCCAAGCTCTCCTGTAAATGAAATTCTGACGCATAATGCAGGAACGCCAGCTATAAAGGTATCCCTTATATCGCGAAACTTAAAAGCTTCAGAGCTGACATCTTCTCTCGTAAGCTTTGACAACAATTCTCTTGACTTTGGTCCAGAAATTGCAATACCATGAAAATCATCTGTCATGTTTTGATAGAGGACATCATCTATACCCTCAAGATGTTTTTCAAACCATCGAAGGTGCATATTTTGTGCTGCACTTGAGCCAAATAAATAATAGGTCTCTTCATCAATACAGGAAACTGTTAGATCACCATTCAACTTACCACTCTCTAGAAGCATGGGTGATAAGTTAACGCGGCCTTTACTAGGAATATGTCCGGCAAGAATTTTTTCTAAGAAAGCTTTTGATCCTTTCCCAGTAAACTTATGATTCGCAAAGTTTGCAACTTCGATTGCACCAACAGATTCGCGAACAGCATTGACCTCACTTGCAACATAATCATGGGATCTTGATCGATGAAAAGTTGGTTCCTCATATGCATCCTCTGATGAATTAGCAAACCACAATGCATTTTCAAGCCCAAAAGTGTCCTGCCATACCGCTCCCTTTTGAGTTAATCGATCGTATATTGATGTTGTTTTTTGGCGCCTGCCTTTAGGCAGCGTTTCGTTTGGAAAGGTCATTACAAAGCGTCGTTCATAATTTTCTGAAGACTTAATGACGCCCCATTCTGGGGTAGCAAAATTACCAAAGCGTGCAATATCCATTGCCCAAACATCGACCGATGGCTCACCTTCAATCATCCACTCTGCAAGCGTCTTTCCAACACCTCCAGCCTGGCAAAAACCAGCCATAACACCGACAGCTGTCCAATAATTTTTCATACCTGGAACGGGCCCAATCATAGGGTTGCCATCTGGAGAGAATACAAATGGTCCATTAATAATATTTTTAATTCCAGCAGTTGCTAGCGCAGGAATGCGCTCATATGCCAACTCCAATCGATCCGCAATATTATCAAGTTTTGGCTCCAATAAATCATGTCCAAAAGTTTGTGGTGTGCCATCCAATGACCAAGGAGTAGATCGTGGCTCATAGGTTCCCAATAACATGCCAGTATTTTCTTGGCGTGAATAGAGATTCGCTTCAAAATCAATAAAACTAGGTAAGCGCTGGCCATCGGCTAAGCTAGCAATCTGCTCAATTTCTTCCGTAATTAAATAGTGGTGCTCCATCGGAACTACGGGCAAATGTATTCCAGACATACGTCCAAGTTCGCGGGCCCAAAGTCCACCAGCATTGACGATATGTTCTGCATGGATATTGCCTTTCTTGGTGACAACATCCCAAGAACCGTCAGATCTTTGGTTGGTCTCTATAACAGGTGTGTGTGTATAAAACTCAGCGCCATGAACGCGCGCAGATTTCGCATAAGCATAGACAACGCCCGAAGGATCAACATCACCCTCAGTTGGATCCCATAATGCTGCAACATAATGCTTGGGATCAATTAATGGATGCTTATCTACAACCTCATCTAACGACACAAATTCTTGCTCTAGGCCTAGTGTTCTAGCTTTAGAGCGCTCACGCTTTAGATAGTCATGCCAACTTTGATTTGAAGCTAAGTAGTAGCCTCCTGTTTTGTGAAGACTTATAGAGTGTCCCGAAGTCTCCTCAATTTCTTTGTATAAATTAATTGTATAGTCCTGTAACTTGGAAACATTCGGATCAGAACTAACTGTATGAAATGAGCCAGCTGCATGCCAACTTGAGCCAGATGTTAATTCGTCCCTTTCAAGAAGAACAACATCTTTCCACCCCATTTTTGCAAGGTGAAAAAGAATCGAGCAGCCTACTACGCCGCCCCCAATAACAACAACTCTTGCAGAATCTTTCATAACCAATTCCTTAATAAAAAAGTGCCCCTATAAAGGAGCGGCTCCACCCTCTGCAACCCTTTTGTCAACAAAAGCTGAAAGTCCTTCTTCCACTTCTGGCTTTAACTTTGGCTCTTCATACTCTTCTAAGAGCTGCTTCCATATTTTGTTTGCTCGTTGAGTTGCAGTTTCTGAACCTGCATCCCTCCAAGATTCAAAATTTCTCCAGTCTGAAAGCATTGGGTTGTAGTGTTCAGTCTCATATCGATCCAAAGTTTGTTGAGCTGCAAAAAAATGATTTGCAGGGCCGACCTCTGCAATCGCTTCTACCCCTAAGGTATCTTTATTCACAATTGTGGGTTGAAGAAAAGCCTCCATCATTTGGTTCATCTCAGCGTCTAAAATTACTTTCTCATAAGATGCGCAAAGTCCTCCCTCTATCCAGCCATGGCCATGCAGAATAAAATTTACTTGGCCCAGCAAGCAAGCCCATAGAGACATTTGTGACTCATATACTGATTGCTCATCTGGAGCATTAGAGGCGTTAGCATTAGATGCTCTAAGAGGAATTTTATATTTTCTTGCTAGTTGTCCACTTGCGATTGTAGCTTGCGTATATTCTGGCGTACCAAAAGCTGGGGAGCCTGATTTCATATCAACATTTGAAGTAAAGCTACCATACATTGCAGGAGCTCCTGGCTTAACACATTGATGAAAAGCAAGTCCCGCAAGGGCTTCAGCATTTTGCTGAACTAGAGCACCCGCAACAGTGATCGGCGCCATTGCCCCAGCCAGAGTGAATGGTGTATAAATAACAGGTTGATTATGCTCTGCCATTTCAATAGCACCTTCTAAAAGGGCCTTGTCATAGACCAATGGAGAGTTTGCATTTACAACTGTAGTAATTGAAGGTTCCTTCAGAAGGGTTTCTTTATTAATCCCTCTGCTAATTTGGACAATTTTAATGACATCAAGCATCCTCTCACTGCCAATCGCGTATCCAAAAAGGGGTTTTGTTGTGAGTCGAGCAGCTGCAGAAACTGCCTTTAAATGCCGCACACTTACATCCAAATCACAAGGTTCGACAGGGTAGCCACCAAATGCATGGACCGTATTTAGCATTTCGCCTAGTTTGATTAAGTTTGTGTAGTCTTCAAAGTTACCTAGAATTCTACCTCTATCTAGATCAGAAACATTTGGTGCACTGGAAACCATTGTATTAATGATAGACTGACCACCAACATGCACATGCCTTTCTTTGTTTCTTCCATGAAGCGTAAACTCACTAGGGGTGGTTGCTATTTTTTCCATTATAAAACCTGGTTCAAATCTAACGCGTCTTCCATCAGAATCAATGGAGGCACCACCTCGTTTTAAAATCTCTACTGCTCTAGGGGACTGGATGTCCATACCTGTATCACTTAAAACTTTTAAAGAGGCTTCATGGATTGATTCAATCTCATCCAATGAAAAAATGCTCATCGGCTGAAAAGGATTCTTTTTTTGTCGATAAGGGGCCTGTGTAAAGTTGGTAACTTCTCTAGTGACCTTAGCTCTTCCTCGTCTCATTAATCAACTCTATTTAAATCGTTATAGAATTGATGTTAATTCAAAAATGAATTGAACTCAAGTTAAAAATATTTATTAAAAATAGTGAGCTGTATTCAGCTCACTGAGAAGTTTTTTAGGTTCTTGGAGTTTTTTTGATTCGATCTAAGATATCAACGCCTTGTTGCTTCCAAAAATGCAATAGGTCAATGAAAATCCAGTTTTCTGAGAGTTTATCACCTTCGCGGCGATACATATCTATAACCCTCATGTCTCCTGGTTTTTCCGATGCAGGCATTCCCATAAAACCGCCTGTAGGAGTAAGAGTAAGGTTAGGCCATCCAAAAAAACCACCAAAATTACCTTCTGCAAGTTTACAAAGATGGCCATTAGAGATACGATCTTTAAAACCAGCCCTAAATGGCCCAGAGTGCTGCTCAGCGTATCTCTCTATTGTATAACTTGAGCCAATACCAGCAGGGCCCCACCAAATCATATCTTCATTCCAGCTAGCTCTAAGTTCATCAACTAGTGATATTTTTCCTGTGTGCTTCCAACCCTTAATATCTTCAATCATAAAATTTATTGAAGCCAGTGTTTTTTCACCTTCTTGCATATTTTGTTCTTCGAACAACAAACCCTCATGAGTCATTGGTCCTGGCTGAACAAGATGGGCACCTGTTTGAGGTGGAAATGGGTTAAGTCCAACCTGCAGCATGACATGGGGAATATCAAAAAACATTGCAGTTTCAGTTATCTTTCCATTTTCAACCTTATTAAATTCGCAGTAACGTAATAAAGCCATCTTTCTTGATGGAGCAATTCCTAGCCATTCATTATCAAAGAGTCCCATAAGATGGCCCATAGAAACTACCCAGACGGATTCAAATCCGTCAATTTGATTTTTTCCTGCAATAAAAATATCCATACGTCTTTGAATATTTTTAAATGCATGACGAAATGGCTGCCAGAAAATTTCTGAAACTTCCTTAGCATCTGAAATCTCATTAAAGGGATGGAAGCCTCTCCAAATATAGTCTTCACTAATATAGTTTTTTAAAACTTTTGTAATATCAGTACCTTGTGCGGAGTCAAGTGCCTTGTAATAGTCACGAATTAATTTTTTTTCTTTTTGCAAGTTTTGAGTCATATTTATTCCTTATTTAATATCATTGTTGCGCCCATTTCTGCAATCATCATGGTTGCTGCTGAGGTATTACCACTTACTATGCTAGGCATAATAGAGGCGTCAATCACACGTAAGTTATTCATTCTTTTTACCTTTAAATCTTTTGGAGAGACGACTGCTAAATCATCGACCCCCATCTTGCAGGTCCCAACAGGGTGATAGACTGTTACTGCAGTTTTACGAATGTAGTCTAATAGTTCCTCATCTGATTGGATAGATTTCCCAGGTGCAATTTCTTCACCACGAACTTCATCAAACTCTTTAGATGATAAAACCTCTCTCGCTTTTTTAATCGCTTCAATAATGCTTTGCTCATCCCTGGTATCAGATAAAAAGTTTTGGTCGATAAGTATCTTGTGATTCTCACCTTCCTTCTTTATTTTTACTGACCCTGAACTATGCGGCCTTAACAAGCAAGTAAAAAGAGAATACCCATGCCCAAACTCAAACTTTCTGCCGCGGTGACTTCGGTAAATAGGCGTAAAGTGGAACTGGACATCAGGATACTCAGGCTGACCAAGTTTTGTATCTGCAAAACCTCCAGCTTCAACAAAATTACTCGTCCACCAGCCCATCCTTCTAAAAAGAAAGTTAAAAGGAGAGGTAATTATATGGGGCAACAAAGACCTCCATGAAACACCAATTGATTCTGCTTTCTTTGAGCGAACTGTGACCATTGTATCTAAGTGGTCTTGAAGATTTTCACCAACCCCTGGAACATTATGATGACAACTAATTCCTGCCTTTTCAAGCTCCTCCCTATTTCCTATTCCTGAAGATAAAAGTATCCTCGGTGACTCAATGGCACCAGCACATAGTAGAACCTCTTTATTACAATATAATTCTTTATCAATACCATTAACTTGAAGCTTTAAAGACTTAGCAATATCGCCTTCCACCTCAATTGATTGGACTCTGGCATGGGTCATTATGGTTAGATTCGCTCTAGAAACAATAGGCTTAATAAAAGCCCTATAAGAATTAACTCGAGTTCCTTTATCCTGATTAACCTTGTAAATACCCAGGCCTAATTGAGATTCATCATTAAAGTCAGAATTCTTTGGAAGCCCTATATGAGTGCCAGCATTAATAAAGCGCATTGCGGTCTTATTGACCTCTTGTGGCATGACAACTGGCCACTCACCGACTGTTGAATGGTACTTAGGGTCTCCCCCTGTTTTATCATTCTCAAGTTTTTTAAATATCGGTAAGACATCATTATAAGACCAGCCCTTACAACCTAGGGTCTCCCAATTATCGTAATCATTCTTATTACCACGAATATAGATCATGCCATTAATTGAGCTAGATCCCCCAAGGCACCTGCCACGATTAACAGTAATTACACGGTTGTTTAGTTTTTTTTGTGGGACTCCCTTGTAAGCATAATCAAGCTTCTTATGGTCATATGCAACAGAAAGGCCAGCAGGAATTTGCACCCAAGGACTCTTATCACTTCCGCCTCCTTCAATCAAACAGACGGTGGTTTCAGGGTCTGCGCTTAATCGATTTGCTAAAACGCATCCGGCGGAACCTGCGCCAATAATAATATAATCAAACGAGGACAATGACTAACCCTTAACTGCGCCAGCTGTTAGTCCACTAACCAGCTGCCTTTGAAAAAACATAACCAGAATAAACAATGGAACTATAGCAGATACCACTGCTGCGACTGCAAACATAATATTGCCTTCTGTTTGAGTGGTGCCCATAAAGCTGGCAATTTTAGGGACCATAGTTTGGTTTTCCTGAGAGAGTAGTAACGCTGTAACAGCAAAATCATTATATGCCAAAAGAAATGAGAAGAGTCCAGCAGTAATAACACCTGGCCACATTACTGGAATAATTACATGTCGAAATGCTTGGAACTGAGTACACCCATCAACCTTTGCACTCTCATCAAGCTCTTTCGGAATTGTTTGAAAAAATGAGTGCAGCATCCACAATGTAAATGGCTGGTTAATCGCTACTAAAACAATAATAGTGGTCGGCAATGTTCCCCAAACATTCCAATCATAGAAGGGTTGTAAATAGCCAGAAACAAGAGTGATTGGAGGCAGCGCACGAAAAACAAGTGCAATTATTAGCAGCCAAAATGAATAACGAAACCCAGACCTTGAAAGCGCATAACCGCCTAAAGTTGCAAGAGTTAATGATATGAGTACTGTAGAAACACAAACTATCGCTGTATTAAAAAAAGCGCGCCAAAACTCTTCTTGGATCCATGCGCCCTCATAACCTGCGCCTGTAAAAGATTTTCCATATACTACTTGTGTTCTTACTCCAGAAAATACATTAGTCCAGTCTCCTTTTGAGAAAAAATCCAGCTCTACTTTGAATGAACCCCACATAGTCCATAAAAATGGAAAGGCTGCCAAAATTAACCAGAATAATACAAAGCCATATATTAATAGTTGGAGTCCTAATGGTCTTTTTATTTGATTTGAGGTCATATTATTTCTCTGGATTAAATTCACGCCATGTTCTAATTAAAACTGGCATAAGAAGTATGATGACGCCAATTATTGTCAACACTGATGTCGTTGCCGCTGAAGAAAGAAGTCTTATCTCTTGGCCAATATCATTCCATATAATCCATGAAAGAGAGGTCGCATGTGCCGAAGCACTAAAACCAACTATTGGCTCAAATACTCGGAAATTATCCATCAGCTGAATTAAGGCCACAAATGCTACTAGTGGAGATAAATGAGGCACAATGACATGAATAGTTTGCTGAAAGCGTGTGGCCCCATCAATCATTGCTGCTTCTATAGTTTCTTGTGGAACAGTCTGAAGTCCGGCGTAAAAAACAATGAAGGCAAAAGGGGCAGAGTGCCAAACACCGTATACAATAAGTGTTATCCATGTTAGGCCAGTTGATGCCTTTAGTGACAAGGTAGGATCTGCAAATAATTCTTGGAGGCCTGAACCAATAATACCTCGTGCATCAATCATCCAAAACAGAATTAACGAACCAACCAAAGGGGTTACAATCATCGGCAGCAATGAAAAGAACACCATGAATCCTTTCAAGTGTCGATGCAGTGAATTTACTGCTATTGCAATTATAAATCCAAATAATATAACCAGTGGGGTTACCACAAAGGTATAAGTCAAAGTAAAGCCCATTGCTCGATAAAATGGAAGATCGTTTAGACTGGAAACAAAATCAATAAAGCTTGTCTTACTCTCCCAGAACTCACCAACCTCTTTAAAGGCTAAGTGGTTTCTATCAGTATAGATTTGAAATCCAACCCACTTACCTTGTGGCTTCTCTTCGTTGATTTTTTGACTTGCCTGATGATCAATAGTAGTTTCAGATTTACAACCAAATGGATCACACGATTCAACAACAATCAATACCTGGTCATGAGGTGTATGAAGTGACTGACTCACAATCGAAGTTAAGGGCAAGGCAATGAACAAAAACATTGCTAGGGCTGTAGGTAAAAAGAACCAAAAAAAAGTCTTATGCTTCATATGGAAATAAGATTAGAGAAACTCAATTATACAAAAAAAGAAAAGGGCATGTGAAACACACGCCCTAATCTTAGGAGACAAACAACTTACAAAAGCTTATAAATAGCCTTTTTCTGTCGCAGCAGTTGTGTATGCCGCTTCTAAACCAGCTAAAGCTTCTTTAGCAGTTTCTTTGCCTTGCATGAAGTCAACTAATTCAGCACCTGCAGCTGAATGCATTAGACCTGCATATGGCAACATTGGATATGGCTTAGTTCCCATTGCAGCAGCAGCAAATACACCTGCAGCAGCTGGAGTAGGCTCATAACCATCAATTAACCAAACAGCTTGTGGCGAAGTCGTTTCGTTCAACATAGCTGGACGAATTGCATGCATCATAGCCATAAAAGTAGCCTCTGCATCTGTATCTGAAATATTCTTAGCTACAGTAAATCCATCCCACCAAAGAGTTGAAGCTGCAGTTGTACCACCACCAACTGTCATAGGGCCAGCAGTAGCAGTAGCTGCTACTACAGCAGCATCTACCTCATCGCCTTTAAGGGCTCCGATACGTGATCCCCACATATTCATAAGTGCAACATTGCCAGCTTTCCATTCAGCACTCGTAGCATTTGAGTCGTGTGTTAAGAAGTCTGGGTTCATATATTCAGACAAATCCTTCATCATGTTAAGCGCATCAACACCATGCTGGTTGTTAACTGCAATCTTAGCTGAACCAGGCTCAAAGAACTCACCGCCCTGACCAATATACATATTGACGAATTCTTCAGCTAAGTTCCAACCGGCTGCATAAGCTCCGCCAACTGGATTATCCATTAAACCGCTAGAACGAATTTTTGCAGCAGCTGCTAACATTTCTTCATAAGTAGTTGGGACCGAAAGTCTTAACTCTTTCAAAACATCTGATCTATAAGTCAAATGCTGAGCGTTCGCCATAAAGGCAATACCCATAATATTTCCATCAATTGTAACTAACTGGCTTTTCTGAAGACCCTGTCCATGCTTAGCAACTAGATCGTTCAAAGGTCTAATCACATCATTGTTCATAAGTGCAACAATTGATGAGTTAGCAACAATAGCTGATGTAAATTCAGCTGGGTTACCAGTCATACCTGGAAGATTAATTTTTTGATGATCAGCAGTTAGGTTTGTTTCAACTGTAACACCACCACCTGCACACTCCATTGCGCCTGCACCGATTGTTTGAATCGCTGGAAACTCATTACCAACAATACTAACTCTGCCTTCAGAGATGCCGCAACCGGCCCATGCACTTGAAGCTAGAGTAGTAAGCGCTACAACTGTAGCGATTTTTCTTAAAAACATAATATCACTCCTTTTTTTTCAATTAAATACAAATTAATAATACATCGTAACAATTATTAAAAAATATATTGCATACGATTGCAAACGATTATATCACAGAGTCTTAATCTCTATATAACTTTTTATTCAGCATATTAAACCGAGACATACTTTCTGCAATCTCTCAATAACCTTACTCAAACTTAAAAATTTATGTTCTTGTTTTTTCAAAATCTTCCCATGCACTTTTAAAGCTATCAAAATTGAAATCTTTCTTTTCAGCAGGACCAAGAATCAACTGCTCTGAAGCAAACAACTTATGGATAGCGTCCTTTAAACTATTAATAACCTCTTTAGGGATTACAACTGCGCCGTGAAGGTCAGCATGAATTAAATCATTTGGGGAAACACTCATACCAAGAACACTAATTTTTGTATCAATTTCTCGTACGTGAACAAATCCGTGACTTGGACCGATAGAGCCTGCAACGACTGGAAAATCTTCTGCAAGATCACCAAGATCTCTCATAACTCCGTTAGTCAGCGCACCAGAAAGACCAAACCCTTTGTGAACTTTCGTATTAACCTCACCCCAATAAGCTCCAATACAATTTGGATAATCAACATCCTCTATGACTGCAACGGCAGGGCCAGTAACTTCTGACATATAGCGGTAATAATTCATCCTCCGTTCTTTAATTATCTCTTGATCTTCTGATGGCGGACTCAGTGCAGCAATTTTTGCAGTTTTGGCAAAACCAACCATTGCTCCACCTTTTGGTGCCGAGCAAATCATGGTTCCACGAGTAAATTCTGAAAAACCCCTCTTGCCTTGTGCTACTTCAATTGCGTTACATACAGTAGGTGTATCTACTGATTGAAGTAGGGTAAGTAATTCTTGATCTAGTTCATAAGCCATGTTTTTAATATCTCCGTAGTTTTCTCTGGTTGTTCTAATGTTGGCAAATGACCGGCATTTTCAATTACCTCTAAAGTAGAGTTACTAATTATATTATGCATCAATTCATGCTTCTCTAGAGGGCATAATTTATCTTCCAAGCCGCATATTATCAACACGGGAATATTAAGTGAGTTAAGGGCCTCCTGTTGATCAACTCTTCCTTGGAGGGCTCTTGACTGGTTAACAAAAACTTTAGGACCTAAAGAAAGAGCCATATCCATGCAGATATTTAAAATAACATCTGGATTATCGCTATCCGCTAAATATTTAGGTTTCATCTCATCACGAATAACATTTATTAATTTTCCTGATAAAGCATCACTAATTTGAGGCTCACGCTTGGCCTTCACTTCCTCTAATTCAGATTTAGGATTGGTATCAATTAACACCAATTTTTCAACTCTTTCTGGTGCCTGTGAACAAATTTCCATAGCTACAATACCACCCATAGAGTGGCCAGCAAGGCTGAATTTTGGTGGCGCATGACTTAAAACATCAGCCGCCAAGTCGCTAATATTATCATGTTTAGAAATATCTGCAATATGCACCGATAGCTCAGCGAGAAGCGCCTCTATTTGTGGCGCAAAAATGCGCTCGTCACACATCATTCCAGGAATCATTACAAGGGGTGTCATAATCTATTACTTACAAGTGCAGCACCCTCAGATAAAGACTTTAATTTAGCAAAAGCAATTTCTGGATCAACCGCTCCAAACCCTGCAAATGTTCCAAAACCACAGTCTGATCCTGCAATTACTCTTTCACTCCCTACTATATTAACAAATTTTTCGATGCGCTCTGCAACTAGCTCAGGATGCTCAATAAAGTTAGTGGTTGTATCAACAACCCCAGGTACAAGTATTTTCGTATCTGGTATTTCGCTTTTACGATCTCTAAAAACTGTCCATTCATGAGCATGGCGTGGATTTGAAGTTTCAAATAAAGTATATCGAGCTTTTGCCTTCATAAGAGTTCCAAAAACCTTATTCATATCTATATCACAACAGTGGGGACCTTCATAATTCCCCCAACAAATATGAATTCTAACCTTCTCTTCTGGGACATTCTTCAGCGCATGATTTAAGGCTTCAACGTGTGACTCAATAATCTTTATAAACTCTGAGTCAGACAAGTCACTAAATAGCATATGCCTAGAAAGTGCTAGATCAGGACAATCTAACTGTAAGTCTAAACCTGACCCTACGATAGTTTCATACTCATCTCTCATAGCATCGGCCAAGGCGGCCAGGTAAGAATCTCTTGAAGGGTAGTAGTCATTTTGTAAAAATAGTGAAATAACGCCAGGCGAAGCTGCATTCATAAAACCTCTATCAATGCTATTTTTAGCCATTGCAGATTTCAAATTAGATATATCCTTTTGAAGCTCTCCTTGGCCTTTTGACTTTACTTCACTTGTGCACATTGGTCTTGAATATTGAGGAGTTCCACCATCATCGGATAGCCTTTTAAGAAAGCCTGGAAACATCTTTAAGTCTTCTGGCGCATTTCGAGCACTGTCACCTGAAAAACCTGTATATCTATCTTTCACATAGGTTGCGTATGATATTTTTGATGTCTCCCCATCACTAACAATATTGATACCTGCATTTTTTTGTTTCTCAACAGTCTTTAAAACATTCTCTTCCATGCACTCATCAAAACTCTTCTCATTATATTTTTGACTATTTTCTCTTGCAAAAATATAGTCAACAACTTCTTGAGTTCTTGGAAGTGAGCCTACGTGACTAGTTAATATTCTACTCATTCATTACTCCTTAATAATATATAAAAAAGGTCATTCCCTTATAGCTTTTTTAGGTCATCGGCAGACAAATGATCCGTTACAAACTCAGCACTACTAAAATCATTACCTTGTGTATTCGCTCCCGGGAATCCAATACACTGGATACCTGCTTCTAAAGCAGACTGCATACTAATTTCAGAGTCCTCAATGGCAATGCAATCTTTTGCATCTAGATGCAGCTCAGACAGAGCTTTTAGGTATATATCTGGACTTGGCTTTGGATTAGATACCATTGTATCGTTGCCAATGAAACTGAAATCATTGCGCTTTATCTGATCTCCTAATGCATAAAAGACAGCATCAATATTGACTTTTGAAGTATTTGTCACGAATGCTAGTAGTAAACTACTATCCAGTGAATGACTAATAAGGCTTGCTACACCAGGGCGGAGTAGGATGGATTCTTTGGCCATCAAACTATCAAAGATTTTAGTTTTTTGTCTATGCAGATGCATTGCATCTATATCATCGCCGCGTTGAATCGCATAGTTTTTGATCCTCTCGCAGCCTCCAGACTTTGCCAGTAGCTTCTGGTACTCATCAGGACTCCAATTCCAGTCAAGTTCAGCCTCAGAAAATGCCTGGTTGAATGAGCGACGTTGAAGCTCAGAGGTTTCAACAAGTGTCCCAATCGATCCAAAAAGAATTGCTTTATGATTCATTATCATGTCCTTAAAAATTAGCTTCTCCATGTTGGGCCTGCTTGATCATCAGTCTTTGTAACCCTGAAAAGACTTGCACTTCTCAAATCTTTAGGGACAATCTTATGCAGCATTTCAGGGCGTATCAAACATGTGTCCCCAGGAGAAAGAGTTGCAACATTGTCATCCCACTCTAGAGACCATTCACCACTCATTATCATATTAACCTCGTGTCGACTTGAAGAGTATTGCTCTTCAGTAAAAGTGTCGGATGTAATGTAGTCAACTTCAAAACCAGGTCGATCTTTTAAAATCCCATCTACCCCAATAACATTTAGCGGTAAATTCTGTGACTTTTGCTTTAACTCTGATGAGCTGACAAAAAAATTATTAATAAACTCTTCAGTTGTAATTTCAGAAAAATTTCTAAGATTAGTTTCAGTTAATAATGGCATTGGGTTGACATTTTTTGGCAAAATCTCCCCTTTTTTAGTGTCATATAATAATCCATTTTCACCCAAAATCAGGCCAAAGTCTTTGGCATCATTAATAACCTCAGGTGCCCATGTAACGCCTCCCCCTGCATCATCACCTCCAAGTATTGCCATCAACATTCCATAATCCTCACCAACATTTTCAAATGCGCGAAACATACCTGTAGGAATATTAACCATATCGCCTTCTTCTGCAACTACCTCTCCAGAATCACCATAGCGTCCCCAGAAAAAACGCCATCGACCCTTAAATACGTAGAATACTTCAGCAGTTGTGTGCGAGTGTAATGAATTTGTGCAGCCTGGAGGTTGGCCCGCAGCGCCAATATTAAAGCCTGGTGATTGATCAATATGAACATACTGATCAGGACTCTCTGACACCCCAGAACCAATAATTGTAAAGTTATCTTTCTGATTTGATCCAGGCGTATGTGCGTCAATAAATGCAGTTTTGCAAGGCTTTAAATCAGTATATCGAACAATACACTTTTCCATTTCTTCTAAAGTCATTATCATCCAGTCTTGAGGATTATTTGCTTCCACATAGAAGTCTCATCAAATAATGTGTACTCTCTTCTTAAGCCCCATGGGCCAAATTCAGCATGAGAAACTCCCATCACATATAAATCAGCACCTGTAGGTTCACCAAAAACTCCCCAACCATCATGCTTACCTTTTAGAGACCATCGAACAGCTGCGCGGGGAGACATATATGGATCTTCTCTTCCAATTTGATGCTCGATAGTAAATTTTGCACTCGGCATTGAAGATCGAAGGCCCATCCAGAACTCATCTGCATCCGAGTAGGAATGGCCTGAAACGCCTCCAGGATATTCCAAATCACAACCACGGTCATACTCATCATTAATCACTGATTGATCAGAGTCCATAATCCGTTTTAATATATCAACATACTTTTCGCCCCACTCATTAGTATTGCCCTTTCCTGTATATGGCCCAGGTTGATCCATAGAATCTTTAAAAGGGTGTAGGCATTTATCCATACCACCCTCTGAATCTATCTGCTTTCTAGCAAAGTCTTTTGGATGAACACCCAGCTGTCTTGCCATAGCGCCTACATCACGAATTAGCCATTCATCATTAACTTGATTATTAATAGCATGGCAATCTGCTATCGTTCTAAAAACAATTTTTGTACCCGTTGCTTTACCAAACTGCCCATCGCCCATGTGAGATGCCGTTGATATAATTCTATGGGATGACAACATTCCTGTCTCAGGAGTGCCAGACCAGATTACATCTTCACCTAAGAGTTGACGATCTGGAAATTCAGATAAGGTTGCTTTGGTCGCCTCTATAACTGGCTTATTGCCAATTATCAGGGAGTGTGGGGATCTTAATATAATATCATCCGAATAAAGATAAAACAGTTTATCAATTCCTCGTTCTTCCCAAATTTCATGAGTAATGCCATTTATCCAATCTGGAAAATTAGCATATTTTGAATCAAAACCTTTCATAAATTAAACTCCATAGTTATCTAAAATTTTTGCAGATCCTCTAAGTATTAGAGGACCATCAATTTTTATACGTCTTGGCTTAGTTGAGTTATCTTCAATACTGTCAATTAATATAGCAACTGTTTCGTCCACCATACGATTAGCACGCTGCCTTACAGTAGTTAGACTATAAGCTAGCCATTTGGCAACCGGGACATCGTCATAACCAACAACTGAAACCTGGTCAGGTATTTTTAGTCCGAGCTCAAAGCGCATTACGTCCATTACTGCAAATGCCATATGGTCATTTGCCACAAAAACTGCATCTGGTATTTCACTTGCTGTGAACATTGATCGTGCTGCTTGACGAGCCTCGTCTAAATTAAAGTTACCAACTTCTCGAGCAAAAAGACCCTGTCCATTCTTTTTAAGTTCGTCAGTAAATCCTTTCTCTCGATCTCTTTGAGTAGATGCGCCTTCCCAGCCTGCTATATAACCGATTCGTGTATGGCCATTATCACAGAGAAATTGTGCAATTTTTTGCCCCCCAAGTTCATTATCAGAGGTAACTGCTGAAAGTCTTTCGTCATCCTGAGTACGATTAAATAAAACAACTGGGATGCCAGCATCAGAACATCTTGATGCTAAATTAGTAGACATTCCAACAGACGCTGCAATGATTCCATCCACCTGATAGTCTAAAATCTCTTCCACTACATTATCAATATTTCCTGAAGTATTTGTGGCCATAAAGATCAATACGTGATAACCATTCTTTTGAAGGGCCCCTGATAGAAGCTCTAACGCTTCAGGATAAAAGTAATTATCTAAGTAGGCAACAACAAGGCCTATAATTTTTGTCTTTCCAGTAATTAGTGATCGCGCTACTATATTAGGTCTATATCCAAGCTTCAAAGCAGCCTTTCGAACTAGCTCATTAGTTTTTTTAGAAGATGAAGCTCCAGGTGTAAATACGCGAGATACTGCAGACTGGCTAACGCCAGCTAATTTTGCTACTTCTAATGACGTGACTTTTTTATTTAGCATTAGTCAGCAGTCCAGCCTCCATCAACCATAAGTGCAGAGCCAGTGACCATTGCTGAGCCAGCGGAAGCTAAAAATACTACAGCCCCCATGATATCTTCAACCTCTCCAATTCGGCCAATTTTAATCTTACTTTCAATCCACTCTTTACGATCAGGATTATCAAAAGTTGATTGAGTAAGCGGTGTACGTATAAATGTTGGACAGATTGTATTAACTCTAATTTGATGAGAGCCCCACTCGATAGCCATAGCTTTTGTAAATCCCTCTACCGCATGCTTTGATGCTGAATAAACTGCTCTATCAATCCCGCCTACATGACCCATCTGAGAAGAAATGTTGATTAAAGAGCCAGGTTTTTTTGCTTTTATTAATCCATTCGCTACTGCTTGAGTTACAAAGTATGCGCCGCGAAGATTAACATTCATTACCGCATCAAAATCTTCTAATGATGTATCTTTAGAAGGTGCGTGCCTGCCTAAACCAGCGCTATTAACTAAAATATCGAATGGTCCTTTATTATCAATAGTTTCTTTAATTGCATTTGTATCAGCAACATCCATTACCATTGCTTCAGCACTTAACCCTTTCGCTTTCATTGCATCAACAACAGAATGAAGTTTATCAATACGTCGGGCTGATACAACAACGTGAGCGCCTGCTTCAGCCAAGGCTACTGCACAACCAAGACCAATACCAGATGAGGCTCCTGTAATTAAAGCAGTCTTGTCATCTAGTCTAAACGATGGTGTAGTTGGAAGCTTCACACTCAATATCCTTTTGTATTTCTTGCTTTGTTAAACTCTCTTAATCTTCCGAGTACATCGACACCCATTTGATCATAAATATCAAGGATATCAAGCATCACCCAGTTTTCTCTTATTTTTCCTTCCTCGAGCCTCCAGAAATCAAGAGAGCGAAGAAAAACCTCTTTGTTAGTTGGAGCTATGCCCATCCAACCATCATGGGCAAGAGTTTGTTTCATATTTGGCCAGCCAGTTACGGCTACATAATCTCCATCGCCAAAAAAGTGGTAGCCTACTTTATCTCCCCAGCCATCTCTCTTACTATAAGTTGTATCCTTTCCTCTATCAGGCATAGCATTCAAAAATGGAATTTGATGCCAATTTCTAAAACCTTCAACTCCTCTTCCACTTCCTATAGCAGATGGTCCATACCAATTCATTTTTGGATGCCAATAGTAATCCATTTTCATAATCTCAGGGCCGCCCTCAGAAGGGTGTTTTTTCATAGCATCAGCCATTCCTAAAATATGCTCCATTGAAGTGTTACTTTTTTCTAGATCATAAGGCTTATCTGAAATTCCATCCATCGTTGCTGGACCTGGCACACACCATTCTCTTCCAAGTGATGGGGCCATTGGCCAAGAGCCTGACTGTATCATTAGTTCTGGGATGTCCCATAAAACCTGAACTTCTATTATTTTGTCATCCCGAAAGCAATAAAATTCATGAAATCGCATGTGGGCTATATGGCCTGTTGGCGGAATATCTAAAAAAGGTTTCAAGAATGTACCATTATAAAAACCAGCACATCCTATCCACTCTAGATCCTTTTCTGTTTTTCCGCCGATAACAATATAATCGCGTCTTTCTAGATCTGGCATTGATTCAAACAAGGGTTTAAGCGCCAGGTTATAAAAATTAGTTGGCCCTGAAATATCTCCAAAAGGATGAGAAAGATGAATAGTAGCTTCCTCATAAAACAAGGAGTTAAGATTTTTTCGAACCTCATCTTCGGTAAAACTATACATACTCAATCTTAGGGGCTTTATTAGCTCCTTAAGATAATTAATTCTATGCACTACTGCGCTGCCTTGCCATAAGGAACATCCTCTCCACCATATCGTCTTACTCGAATATTAGCTTGCTCTGCATGGCCAACAAACGACTCAAGCATACATAGTCTTGAGCAGTATCTACCAATCTTTACAGCTGCCTCATCCGTTGTAATTTTTTGGTAGCTATGTGTTTTAAGATACTTACCAACCCAAAGACCGCCAGTATAACGTCCAGCTTTTTTTGTTGGTAAAGTATGATTGGTTCCAATTACTTTGTCACCATTAGAAACATTTGTTCTTGGTCCTAAAAATAGCGCTCCGTAGGAATGCATATTTTCTAAAAACCAATCATCGCGATCTGTCATTACCTGAACATGCTCAGATGCAATTTCATTAGCAACATCTAACATCTCATCATAGCTATCACAAAGAATTATTTCACCATACTCTTCCCAGCTCACGGAAGCAGTTTCTGCTGTTGGAAGAATCTTTAAAATTCTATCTATCTCAGAAATTGTTTCTTTTGCCAGATTTTTATTATTAGTTACCAGGACAGCTGGTGAGTTGTATCCATGCTCAGCCTGACCTAACAAATCTGTTGCACATAATTCAGCATCTACCGTTTCATCAGCTATCACCATAGTCTCTGTTGGTCCAGCAAACAAGTCAATTCCAACCTTTCCAAATAATTGCCTTTTAGCTTCAGCAACAAATGCATTTCCAGGGCCAACAAGCATATCAACTGGGTCTATTGTTTCAGTACCAAGAGCCATTGCCCCAACAGCCTGAATGCCTCCTATGACATATATATCATGAGCACCACCAAGATGCATTGCAGCGATAACGGCAGGATTTGGAGAGCCTTTATAGGGAGGCGTGCAAGCAATAATTCTTGGAACTTTTGCAACACTAGCAGTTACAACAGACATGTGCGCTGATGCAACCATTGGAAACTTACCTGCTGGGATATAGCATCCAACCGATTGAACTGGGATGTTTTTATGTCCTAATATAACGCCAGGCATAGTCTCTACCTCTATATCCTTCATAGAATCTCTCTGCGCTTGCGCAAAGTTTCTAACTTGTTCTTGAGCAAACTTAATGTCCTCAAGATCCTGGGTCGAAACTTGTTTTATTAAATTGTCAATCTCTGTCTGGGTTAATTTGAAGGACTTTGGAGTATAGTTATCAAATTTTTCTGCAAACTCTCTAACTGCCGCATCGCCTCTATCCTCAATGGATCTTAAAGTATTTTTTACAATCTCACTAACCTCAGCATCATCGATAGCCTTAGCAGCATCTGTCTTACCTTTTTTTAAATATGTTATCGCCATAATATCTCCAATTAGTTTGGCTTTGCGGGAGCAATCTCGCCTCGATCATAAGCCTCCCAGCCTTGACCATTAAAAACATCCACGTCAAGTTGTGACAAAATACTTGGAAAGTCAACAGTTACCCAGTTGTCTATTATGAGCCCATCCTTAACTTCCCAAAAATCTGTATAGTGAATTTTTACGCGCTTATTAGTTGGCGCTATACCCATGAATTCTCCACTATGAATAGCATCAATATGGCCAAAGCAAGACGCCCACTCACCATCTACTAAAAATTTATCAGTATTATAAATTCGGTCTGAAAAAGCAGCTCTCAGAGGGAGCTGCCAATTATTACGAAACTCTTCAAGGCTTTTCTTAGTGCCACATCCATTATTACCCATCCAACGAAAATCTTTATGAAAATGCTTTTCCATATTATTAGAATTAGTACTTAAGGCCTCTTCCATAGCCTTAACAATAGCAAGTGTCATTTTGGATTGCTCGTTATGGTCCATTTTTTAAATCTCCAATTTTTTAATTTTTAAGCAGTTTTCCAGTTTTAGAACTGAAAAGTAGGCATAAATTTGCTGGCACATTTGCCATAACTGTTGAACCAATCTTGGCATAATAATTTTTATCAGACTTTATGGAAATTAAATCACCGCCAGCCTTAACTGAAACCATGGTCATGTCTCCCAATAACTCCATTGAAAATGCTGCTGCTTTAATCGCTCCCTTACTTTTCACAATGGATGCATCTTCCGCTCTAAATCCGAGGGTTATATCGCCAGAATGCTTTTTATTCAGACCTTCAATTTTTACATTATCACAAGAGAAGACTCCATCTGTTATTGTTCCTTTCATCAAGTTCATGGCAGGCGAACCAATAAAGCTTGCAACAAAACTGTTGGCAGGAGTATTGTATATTTCTTGAGGCGTTCCAACCTGTTGGACGAGTCCATTGTTCATAACAACAACACGATCTGCAAGCGTCATTGCCTCAACCTGATCATGCGTTACATAGATTGTTGTTACGCGTAACTTGTGTTGGAGGTTTTTAATTTGCGCTCTGGTAGAGACGCGTAATTTAGCATCGAGGTTTGAAAGTGGTTCATCCATTAAAAATACTGTCGGCTCTCTAACAATTGCTCTTGCCAAAGCTACTCTTTGTCTTTGACCCCCAGAAAGCTCTGATGGTTTGCGATGTAAGAAATCATCGAGCTCAACCATTGCAGAAGCCCTCATAACTTTTTCTTTATGAAGCTCTTTGTCAATATTTCTTACTTTTAATGGGAAGCGAATGTTTTCATATACCGTCATATTTGGATAGAGGGCATATGACTGAAAGACCATTGCAACATCACGATCCTTTGGCTCGAGATTATTTACAATCTCACCATTAATCAGCACCTCTCCACTAGTGACAGTTTCAAGTCCAGCAATCATTCGCATTGTGGTAGTTTTTCCACAGCCTGATGGCCCAAGTAATACCAAAAACTCTTCGTCAGGAATAGTAAGGTTAAAGTTATCTACACCAACGAAATCACCCCAACGCTTCGTAATGTTTTTTAGTTCAATTTTAGCCATATTTTTTTATGTATACTGTTTTAAGAAAATTGCATAGAAAGGTCGTAATGCATACGATTGCAAAATATTATATCACATGCTATTTTTTTTTGATAGTGATGTTGAAATCGTATTTAAATTTCTACTATTAGAAATCGATTTCAGTAATATATAGATTAATATAACAAACATAAATTTGGAGAAATCATATGACTAACCTTCAACCATCTCGAGAAGTTTTTATTACTTGCGCCGTTACAGGGTCCGGAGATACTACGGGAAAATCTGATAAAGTTCCTATTACGCCTCAACAAATAGCTGATTCATGTATCGAGGCAGCTCAAGCTGGAGCAGCCATTGTTCACATTCATGTTCGCAACCCAAAAACAGGAGTTCCCGCTCGAGACCCAAAGCTCTATGCTGAAGTTGTAAGCATTATTCGTGAGTCAAAGGTTGATATGGTGCTCAATCTAACAGCAGGAATGGGTGGAGATTTAGTATTTGGCTCTGCCGAAAAACCTTTGCCATTAAATAATGAAGGCACCGATATGGTAGGCGCAACTGAAAGGCTTGACCATGTTAGACAAATACTTCCTGAGATCTGCACTATTGATTGTGGAACAATGAATTTTGGCGAAGGTGGTTATGTCATGACCAATACTCCAGCAGTCCTTAAGGAAATGGCAAGACAAGTTCAAGAACTTGGGGTTAGGCCTGAAATAGAAGTCTTTGATACTGGTCATTTACAGCTTGCCATATGGCTAAAGGAGCAGGGCTTAATTGATGATCCTGTTATGATTCAGTTATGTATGGGTATTCCATGGGGCGCTCCCGATGACTTAAACACTTTCCTTGCAATGACATCAAATATTCCAAAAGATTGGACATTTTCTGCCTTCTCAATTGGTAGAAATCAGTTGCCTTATGTGGCTATGGCCATCCTAGCAGGGGGCAATATTCGTGTTGGGCTTGAAGACAATCTTTATCTAAAACGTGGCGTTTTTGCTACCAATGCAGACCTTGTAAAGAAGGCTGTTCAGACAGCAGAGGGCATGGGCTGCACTATTATAGGGCCAGATCAAGTCCGAGATAATATGAAACTCGAAAAGCGCTGGGGCTAGATATGAAAAGTATCAAGGCGGCAGGAGTTATTGGTGCAGGCGTTATTGGAAGTGGATGGATAGCTAGATTATTACTCAACGGGATTGATGTTTTTGTCTATGACCCCTCCAAAGAAGCACCAAAATATGTCAATAAAGTTATTGATAATGCCGAGCGAGCATATAAAAAATTGCTCACCTCCAATCTACCTAAAAAGGGCAAGCTATTATTTTCTACCTCAATTTCAGAAGTTGCAAAATCTTGTGAGTTAATTATTGAAGCTGTTCCAGAAAGGCTTTCAATTAAGCAGTCGGCCTATGAGGAAATTGAGTCAAGCGCAGACAAAAATCTAGTCATAGCATCGTCAACTTCTGGCATTCTTCCTTCAGATTTACAAACAAAAATGAAACACCCTGAAAGGCTTCTAGTTGCCCATCCATTTAACCCAGTCTACCTTTTGCCATTAGTTGAAATTGTTGGCGGTTCTAAAACATCCAAAAATGTCATTGAGGAAACTAGTAAAATTTTTACCAATATTGGTATGTTCCCACTTCATATCAAAAAAGAAATTCCTGCTTTTATTGCAGACAGACTTCTTGAATCAGTATGGCGGGAAGCCTTATGGCTAGTAAATGACGACATAGCAACAACTGAAGAAATTGATGACGCAATTCGCTATGGCTTTGGCCTTCGATGGGCACAAATGGGACTATTTGAAACCTATAGATTAGCAGGTGGTGAAGCTGGCATGCGTCACTTCATATCACAGTTTGGGCCATGCCTTGAATGGCCCTGGACGCACCTAATGGATGTTCCTGAATTTACAGATGAATTAATAGAAAAGGTATCCAGTCAATCTGACCACCAATCGGGGCAATTTAGTATTGACGAGCTAATGGAAAAACGCGATGATAATTTGGTCGATTTTTTAAAAGTTTTAAAAGACAATCAGTGGGGTGCTGGAAACTCTCTCAAAGAATTTGATGCAAGCTTGTCAGGGTCAATTAATAAAATAGAATTTTCAGAGCTAAATTTATCAAGCCCCTTACTCACCTATGTCACCAAAGTACCAAAAGAGTGGGCTGACTATAACGGTCATATGACAGAAGCGCGTTATCTTGAATGCTTTTCAGAAGCAACCACAGAGATGATGTCTATTATCGGCGCAGACGAAGAATACATTTTAAACATAGGATCTTATTTTACAGTTGAAACTCATATTCGCCACTTGGATGAGGTTCAAATTGGAGAAAGTATAAAAGCCAAAACCCAGGTTATCTTTGGAGAAAATAAAAAACTTCACTTATTTCATTGGCTCAATCATGAGGACGGCAGACTATTAGCAACTGCTGAGCATATGCTCATTCATGTCGATCTTAAAACACGGGGTGCAAGCATGCCAAATGATTTGGTCTTGAAGCGAATGGGATTAGTTTATGAAGCACACAAAAAACTATCAAAACCAGAAGGCATAAACCGCGCAGTTGGAGATAAATTTTAATACTGCTTTTCAGGTGAACCTAAAGCGCTCTGGTTAAGCTCATTACTCGGCCAGTAATTGGTGCTGAGATAGTTCGGCGATACGCATGAATAATGCTTTCATTCGAAGTTGGCTCAAAGCCATCAAAAAGCATTCCATAGTGGTCAACTGAGTTTTCAATAATAGATGGTGAGACTACATTTATTCTTAATTTTCCAGCATACTCGGCTGCCAATGTTGAAACGCACATATTAAGGGCGCCATTAGCTGCAGCGGCGCATGAACCGGCAATAATTGGCTCATCGCCAATAATTCCACTTGTTAGGGTGATGGATCCATTTTCACTGAGAAAAGGTATGGCTGCTTTTGCTAAATTTAATTGACTAAAGCATTTGGTAGAAAGGCCAGCTGCAAAGTCATCCATTGTAAGCTCTTCAAAAGTCTTAAAAGGAGTGCCTCCGATACAAGATACCAACCCGTCAAATGGACCAACAGAAGCTAAGATATCACTAACACTTTCAAAATCAAAAGCGTCGATCTTTAAATCTGGTCCAGACCTTCCAGCTCTTATAACTTCATAGTCTTTCTGTAAACCTTCAACTACTACTCTACCAAGTTTTCCAGTTGCGCCAACTACTATAATTTTTTTCATTTAAAGCCTTTTAATATTTAGTTGAAATAATAAATAGAATCTTATCACTAAAAAAGCAACTTGCCAATAGATGACTTTACTGCATTTCTGTTTGTTTCAGAAGTGAGGGGCTTTCCAATATTGACATTGACACTCCTTCGTAGGTTAAATTTCTTTTTCTTTTTAATTAATTTTGGAGCTTTTGAAAAGAAACTACCCCACATATTATTTATTGCAAAAGGAACCACAACTACATTATCTTTGCATTCAGCTAATATTTTTTCGAAGCCCCTTTTCAAGTCACTCAATTCCCCTGTGGTGGAAATATGACCTTCAGGAAATATTCCAACAACGCAATCATCATTTAGCAAGTTGATAATATTTTGCATTGCATTACGACTATTTTCAGGTCTTATTGATACCGCACCAACACCCCTTAGAATCCAATTAAATATTGGCTTACGATAGTAATCATCATGAACAACAAATCGAATCGTTCTTGGTATTGCCCACTGAATTAAAGCAAAATCTATCCAACTAATGTGATTACCTAAAAGAAGAACAGGTCCATTTTTAGGTAAATTATCTAAACCAGTTACCTTTAGTCGATATCGCCACCCAAACAATAAGAGGCCTACAATTTGCCTCATGACTAAAGAATAGTTTTCAGTTTTTTAAGAACAACACTAAATCCTGCTACCGCAATAAATGCGTTAAAGTAAAGTATAAACTCACTTCCAAAATTTAGGTTTGCAAGAATCATTGTAAAAATCAAAAGGGTAATCATAGCAATATTTTGAAGCCAGTTTTTACCTGCTAGCATGCTTCCAAGACCGTCTTCAGGAGAGTTCGCTTGCATCAGTGCATTGAGAGGGATAATCATCATTCCTGCGCCAACACCAAACATAAGAATGACGGCAGTTACTAAAATTAAGGCAGTAGAATCTGGAATAAAACTTAGGCTCGAAATTACGGGGATTAGAATTGAACAAACTGTAATCATTATGGAGCCGGTATAGATATTATTAATACGTATGAAATTGAGACTTTTTCTGCCAGATAAAAAAGCGCCAATCATAATTCCAAATACAGAAGAAGCTAACATCGCATTCACAACAAGAGGGCTTTCGACGCCAAAATTAGCTTTTGCATGAGCTGGTATAACTGCCACTAAGTTTTGTGACATGCCCCAAAAGATTGCTGTCCCTAAAATAGAATACCAAACAATTTCATTACTCCTCATGGCTTTAAAGTTAGTCATTAAGTAATGAAAAGAAACAAATTTCTTTATAGAAAATTTAGCCTGGCTTAACTTTGTTGGATAGAGGCGTGTTCCAAGTGTTGCTAAAAACTCAACCAATGAAAGCCCAACAAGAATCCAGCCTACTGGCGCTATTTTCATTAATATTTCTTCAGGGGTAGTTGCTTGCATTGTTCCCAGATAAGCTTCGAATAAGTATGAGAAAAAAACCGTACCCATTAAAATTGCTATTAATACCACTGAAGAGTGAAAGGCATTACCCCTACTAAGGCCTGCCTTGCTTAGGCACTCTTTAATGTAACCCATTTTCGCAGGAGAATATATTGCACTCTGAGTCGCAAGAAGCAAGGTAAAGCCAAATGCAACTTGGTATAAACCGTTGTAATAACAATAGGTAATTGCTAAGGTAATTAAGACAGCAGAAAATGCGCTATAGCGCATGATACTTGTCTTTGCAAATTTATCAGAAAGGTAGCCTGACAATGTAAATAACATGATAAATGGTACTAAAATCATTGCATTTACAACAGCAGTTAAAATAATTTGCTGCTGCTCACCATATATCATAAAGATTGTATTTTGAATTATGATCTTATGACCTAGGTCGACAAATGCATTGAGAAAAACTGCAACTAGGTAAACGGAAAATATGACTGAACGCCCTTTATCGATCTGTTGATTTTCTTGCATGACCTGCCAAACTATAATTTATATAATCAATAGTATAAGAGATTTTTATAGGGTTAGGGCTTAATACTTTAACTCGCTCTTAGAGCTCAAGCCCCTCAACCTCAGCAATAGTCTGCATGTCTTTATCACCTCTACCTGAGAGGTTAATAATAATAGTTTTATCACTAGACCATTGTTTGGCAAGTTTAACCGCATACGCTATTGCATGAGATGGCTCAAGCGCTGGAATAATACCTTCAACCTCTGTAAGAAGATGGAAAGCTTCTAAAGCTTCTTTGTCTGTTATTGCAACATACTCTGCTCTTCCAATATCTTTCAGATAGGCATGCTCTGGACCAACACCAGGATAATCAAGTCCAGCTGAAATGGAGTGACCCTCTATAATTTGGCCATCTTCATTTTCCATCAAATATGTTCTATTACCATGCAACACACCAACACTTCCAGCAGTAAGCGGAGCTGCATGAGCATCTGGACCTAAGTCAATTCCACGTCCACCCGCCTCAACACCAATAATTTTTACTGATGTATCTTCAATAAATGGATAAAAAAGCCCAATTGCATTTGAGCCTCCTCCAACACATGCAATTATTGCATCTGGTAAACCACCCACTTGCTCATTAAATTGCTCTTTCGCCTCTTTACCAATAACACTTTGAAAATCTCTCACCATCATAGGGTAAGGATGAGGGCCAGCGACTGTTCCAATAATATAATAAGTATTATCAATATTAGTTACCCAATCACGCATTGCTTCATTCAGGGCATCTTTCAGTGTTTTAGAACCTGAAGAAACTGGCACAACCGTTGCCCCAAGTAACTTCATACGGTAAACATTCTGAGCCTGCCTAACAACATCAACTTCGCCCATATACACAACACATTCCAGGCCAAGTCTTGCAGCAATAGTTGCCGATGCAACGCCATGCTGTCCAGCTCCTGTTTCAGCAATAATTCTTGTTTTGCCCATTCTCTGAGCAAGTAAAGCTTGCCCTATAGTATTGTTGATCTTATGAGCACCAGTGTGATTTAAGTCTTCGCGTTTCAAATAAATTTGAGCACCGCCAAGCTTCTTGGATAGGTTTTTTGCATGATAAAGTGGAGTTTCACGTCCCACATAGTGCTTTAGATCATCCTCAAACTCTTTTAAAAAGTCAGGATCGTCTTTATATTTATCATAAGCATCTTTTAGCTCAGTGACAGCAGTCATTAGGGTCTCTGCTACAAAGACTCCTCCATATTGATCAAAATGACCTTTATCATCTGGTAGGTTATAGCTCATGAATGAACACTTCGGATAAAAGCTAATATTTTATCAATATCTTTAACCCCTGGTGCACTTTCCACTCCACTTGAGGCATCAACTGCATATGGATTTACTTGACTAATTGCATCTGAGACATTTTCTGAATTAAGACCACCAGCAAGAATAATTGGTAAATCTATATTGACTCGGGCCAGCATCCAGTCAAAAACCTCTCCAGTGCCTCCATAACTATTAGGGTTATGTGAATCGAGAAGAAGTGCGCTTGCTTCTGAAAAATTATCAGCTAATTGAACTACATTGGTCTTGGGCGTTACTCTCAAAGACTTTATAAAAGGCATTTGATATTGAGTACAATCTCCTGCTACCTCGTCTCCATGAAATTGTAAAGTGTCCAGAGGGACCTCACATAAAACCTCATCAATGAAGCTTGGATTTGCATTGACAAAAAGTCCCACTCGATTTACAAATGGTGGCAGGGCTGAGACTATTTCTCGTGCTCTTTGAATATCAATATTACGTGGTGACTTATTATAAAAGACCAAACCAATTGCATCAACACCAGCTATAGCCGCGTCTCTTGCATTTTCAGCATTAGTGAACCCACAAATCTTAACTTTGGTCATCTGAATTACCATTAGCTTTTTCAAGTACAAATTTTTTCATAGCGTTACCTAGTATTTAATGCAAATAGCTAAGAAAGCTTGAGATTTAGCTTGAGGCTTTTTTCTTAGCAGTAGTCTTCTTTTTAGCTTTTTTTGCCTTTGCTTTGGCTTTAATTTTTCCATCTATTGCTTTTTTACACTCTTCTAGAGTTAGGTCAATAGGAGCCTTATCACCAAACACTTTTTGAACTGTAACATTTTTTTGACCTTTGCCGCGCTTTTTACCATTCCAAACATACGGCCCAAAGCGTCCATTTAAAACTTGAATATCAGAATCTTCAAAGACCTTAATAATTCGCTCAGCATCAAGCTTTTCCTTAACAATAATTAGCTCAAGAGCTTCTTCTAAGGTTACCTCCTCTGGTGAGATTTCCTTTAAAGAAACATATTTTTTACCGTATTGAATATATGGGCCAAAACGCCCATAATTTGCCTTAATTGTTTCACCATCAACTGTCTCACCCACTGTTCTTGGCATTTTAAAAAGCTCAATGGCTTCAGCAAGTGTAATATTCTCTATATCTTGGCCAGTTCTTAATGACGAGAAAGTTGGTTTTTCTTCATCGTCTTGATGTCCAATCTGAGCAAAAGCGCCATAGCGTCCAAAACGAACACTGACAGGTTTTCCAGAGACAGGGTCCTCACCAAGATCTCTCTTACCATGAGTCTCGTCTCTCGAAATATCTTTAGCAAGCTCAATCTGCGCATGAAAAGGCTCATAAAATTCGCGAATAACTCCTGCCCAAGGCTTTGACTCTTCAGCAATTAAATCAAAATCACTTTCAAGGTTTGCAGTAAATTCATATCCAATAATGTTCTTAAAATTTTTGACTAGAAAATCAACCAAAAGATAGGCAACATTTGTTGGGAATAATTTATTTTTTTCAGCGCCAGTAGCTTCACTTTGGATAGAGTCAGAAATAACGCCATCTTCAATTTCTATCAACTGATAATCACGCTGAACTCCTTCTCTGGTTTCTTTCACAACATAGTTTCTATCTTGAACAGTTGTAATCATTGTTGCGAATGTTGAAGGCCTTCCAATACCCATTTGCTCAATTTCTTTAACCAATGAAGCTTCTGTATATCTTGGCTTTGCTCTTGAAAAAGACTCCTTTGAAGCTAAGTCGACTAGGGTTAGCAAATCACCTTTACTAACTTCAGGAAGAAGCTTATCTTCAGCCGCCATATAGTCATAAACCTCGAGGAATCCAGCAAAAGATAAAACCTCTCCATCAGCAATAAAATGCTCACTACGGTTTGAAATATTGATATTAATTTTAGTTTTTTGAAGTTGTGCATCGCTCATCTGAGAAGCCAAGGTTCTCTTATAAATTAACGAATACAGCTTAGTAGATTGATCATCTAAACCTAATATAGATGGCTTAGTAAGGTCTGTAGGCCTTATGGCTTCATGCGCCTCCTGAGCACCTGAAGAATTTGTCTTATATCTTCTTGTTTGGTGAAACTCAGAACCAAACTTTGAAACAATCACATCTTGAGCAGCAGTTATAGCTAGTTCAGATAAATTGAGTGAATCTGTTCTCATGTAAGTAATAGCACCTTCTCGATATAAATTTTGAGCAATCGACATGGTCTGTTTGACAGAAAAACCTAGTTTTTGAGAGGCTTCTTGCTGCAGCGTAGAGGTAATAAATGGAGCTTTAGGTGACCTCTTAGAGGGCTTAGTCTCAACTGAATTAACTTTTAATTCTGCCAATAAAACACTTTCAGCAAAAGAAAGCGCCTCTTCTTTAGATTTAAAGTCTACGCTAAGCTTAACCTCTAGAGACTGATTTGAGCTATTTTCTAAATTAGCTTTAACTTTATGGGAGCTTGTAGGATTATGAGCAGAAATTTCTCGCTCTCTTTCAACAACTATTCTTACAACTGGTGATTGAACCCTACCAGCTGATCGAGCTCCTGAAATCTTACGCCACAATACTGGAGAAATTTCAAAACCTACTAGCCTATCAATAATACGCCTAGCTTGTTGAGCATTTACAAGGTCAGTATCAATTGTTCTTGGGTTATTAATAGCATCCGTTATAGCGCCTTTAGTTATTTCATGAAAGACTATCCTCGGTGTATCTTCTGCAAGCGATAGTGCTTGCTGTAAATGCCAAGCAATGGCTTCACCCTCACGATCTTCATCAGTAGCTAGAAAGATTTTCGTTGCGGTCTTGACTGATTTTTTAAGGTCAGCAACTACTTTCTTTTTATCCGCACTGATAGCGTATGTTGGTTGAAAGTTATTCTCAATGTCAACGCCCATATCTTTCTTGGGCATATCCCTGATGTGTCCTATACTTGACTTTACAACATAATCTGGCCCCAAAAACTTTTCAATAGTTTTTGCTTTCGCCGGAGATTCGACAATAACAAGATTCTTAGACATAAAGGTTCCTACTGCAGAGTAGGGTTATCATCATAAAACACAATAGACTCAATCCATTGCGATGGCACAGATGATTCAGTGCTATTTCCGATGACCATCATAACTACCCATTTCAAGTCATCAATACTCAATTTTGAGTCCTCTAGAGACATAACCTGATCAATTACTATTTCACGTTGACTGGCATTAAGCTGACCCATATTTTCCATAAACATTATGAAGCCTCTGGCCCTAGAATCTAATTTGGTTTTTTCATACTCACTATAAATTCGCATAGAATTATGCAAAGTATCAAAACTAGCTATCTTTCCATCTTGAAGTGCTGCAATATTTTCAAGCCAAACTAAAGCCTTCTCAATCCGGTCAGCATCAAAGCCAGCCTCTGAAAGATGCGTCTTTAAAAGATCATCATCCAACTCTTGAGAAGAGTCTTGCTCAGCAGACTCAAATAGGAAATCAAACATAAAGGTGAGTACATCAAGAATATTATTAGTCATAAAGCCTCATCAAATTAATACATGTATTTCAATCTAACTATTACGAGATTCTTATAAACATCAAAAGAACCTATATTGCTTATTACTTGTGGGCAAAAAACACTTTTTCAACCATACATTGAGTTATATAGTGATTTGCTCGAAAAGTAAATTCTTAATTTAACCCTTATTATCCACATCTTGATCCAGATTGGGCTTTATTAAAGCAGTATTGTCATATAAACTCTCGTTTAACATGCATACCGAACTAATCCAAGTATGGTAAAATTGCAAACTTTTTTATTGGTAGATACATTATGAAAAGAACTTTTCAACCAAGCGTACTAAAACGTAAACGTAATCATGGCTTTAGAGCTAGAATGAAAACTCGTTCTGGGCGAGCTATATTAAGTGCTCGCAGGAAAAAAGGGCGTAAACGTTTAGCTGCTTAAACTCATGACCAGCTCGCTCGCTCATGGTGCGCGTATTACAGATTCCAAAGATTACGCTCACATTTTCAAAAAAGGCTTTCATACTCAAAGTAGATTCTGGAAGGTCATAGCTAGTGATTCTGGTAAATCATTTTCAAGGCTTGGTCTTGCGATTTCCAAAAAGCAATATAAAAGGGCAGTAGACCGAAACCTTTTTAAGCGCTTAGCACGCGAAACTTTTAGAAACAATCGGGATGATATAGAGTCTATTGACTTTGTCATAATGGTAAAAAAATCAGCTTGCACTGATAATATTGAAATTACTAAAGACCTCCTTTCACTTATGAAAAATGTAAAGAGCCAGGTGCATTCAAAATGAAATTTCTACTTCTACCTCTAATTAAATTATACCAATGGATTGTTAGTCCTCTGTTAGGAAGCAACTGCCGTCACATTCCAACCTGCTCAGAATATACATTCGATGCTATCAAATATCACGGAGCTGTCAAAGGAGTTACTCTCGGGGCAAAAAGAATTAGTAAGTGCCACCCATGGTCAGAAGCAAGTTATGATCCTGTACCAAAAAAAATTCACTCAATTAATAATTAAAAATTTATGAACACTCAAAAATTATTTCTTTTCATTGCAATCTTTTTGACAATTTTCCTTCTTTGGGATAAATGGGAACTGACACAATCAATCGATGAAAATGGAAATATAGTAACGCAAACTGCGATAGTAGGAATTGATTCACCATCTGCAGAGAACGACGTCCCATTAGCTGCTGAGGTTCCAGTGGCAGAAAACACATTTACAGAAGTTTCATCTCCCGTTATGGAGGACTCAAACATAAGTGGCGCATACACAACGGTTGTAACAGATCTTTTAACAGTACAAATTTCAAATAAGGGTGGAACAATAATTAGTGCATTTCTGAATGACTACCCAACAGAATTATACTCAGATCAAACATTTGAACTACTTAGCAATTCTCCAGAGAGTATTTTCCACGCTCAAAGTGGTCTCATCCCTGCAGATCAAATGCCAACACATCAATCTGAATTTACTTCGGAAAGACAAGAATACTTTCTACAAAACAATAATGAGCTAATTGTGCCACTTTCTTGGAAGGGAGATAATGGCATTGAAGTTACTAAATACTTCTACTTTAAGCCTGATAGTTATATCATCGAAGTAGATTATCAAATTCGAAATAACAGCTTAACTGATCAAAATGTTAGCAGTTATACTCAGTTAGCCCATGGTGCAATAATTGAATCTAGCGGCATGGCAATGGGTATGCAAAACTTTAGTGGCGGCGCAACCTATAACGATGAAGAAGTTTTTGAGAAAATTGATTTTGAAGATTTTGACTCTACACCAAAAACTTCATCTATTGGTGGCTGGGCCGCAATGATTCAGCACTACTTTTTTACTGCGTGGATACCAAATGATAGTCAAAAGCATACTTACTCAACTAAAACTAGTAGAGGCAACTACCTATTAACCACAGTGAATCCAACAGTAAGAGTTGCTGCTGGAACAACAGCTAGTCTCGAAAAAAACCAGCTATATGTTGGCCCTAAAGAGCATGTGCGCCTTGAAGAGCTTGCCCCTGGCCTAGACAAAACTGTAGACTATGGCTTCCTTTTTATTGTTGCCAAACCATTGTCAATATTTCTTCATTGGATTTATAGTTTTGTTGGTGACTGGGCAATATCTATTGTTCTTCTAACGTTATCAATTAAGCTGGCTTTTTATAAGCTTTCTGAAAAATCATTCCGGTCAATGGCTGGAATGAAAAAATTAGCGCCAAGGCTTCAGAAAATTAAAGAAACCTATGAGGGTGATAAGCAAAAAATTGGTAAGAAAACGATGGAGCTTTATAGGACTGAAAAAATAAATCCTGCTGCAGGCTGTCTTCCTATCTTAGTTCAGATTCCAGTATTTATTTCTGTTTATTGGGTTCTTATAGAAATGGTTGAACTAAGAATGACCCCATTCTTGTACTTACCTGACCTTGCGATGAAAGATCCTTATTTCATTCTGCCATTAATTATGGGTGCATCTATGTG
This sequence comes from Candidatus Pseudothioglobus sp. Uisw_086, assembly GCF_048085745.1. GTDB lineage: Bacteria > Pseudomonadota > Gammaproteobacteria > PS1 > Pseudothioglobaceae > Pseudothioglobus. Next base: position 1,691,618 of record NZ_CP159803.1, read on the forward strand.
GTTTCAGCAGCGACTTAATCCGCCTCCAGCGGACCCAATACAAGCAAAAATAATGATGATGCTGCCAGTTGTATTTACAGTTTTCTTCCTCTGGTTCCCTTCAGGCTTAGTATTGTACTGGGTAACCAATAACGTACTTTCAATTGCTCAACAAGTGTACATCAATAAAAAAATTAATGGTTAAATAAGCCCATGCACTCAAATGAAAAAGTAAGTGAGATAGCTAAAAAAATTAAACTCTTAATTGTAGATGTTGATGGTGTTCTCACTGACGGTGGGATATATTTTGACGACAATGGTGTTGAACAGAAAAAATTTGATTCGCAAGATGGTCTTGGTATTAAATTATTGCAATTATCAGGAATTGAAGTTGCAGTAATCACAGCAAGAAGCACAAAATCTGTTGCTCATAGACTTAAAGGACTTGGAGTTGAACATTATTATCATGGAATACTTGATAAAAGTATTGCTCTGGAAAAACTAATAAAGAAACTTTCAATCGATCCTAGTGAGTCAGCTTATATTGGTGATGACGTCATTGACTTACCTGTCATGACCAGGGTTGCTCTTCCAATTGCAGTAGCAAATGCTCAAGAATCTGTAAAAGATCACGCACTTATGATTACTGAGAAGAGTGGTGGTAATGGAGCAGTTCGTGAGGTATGTAATTTCTTGTTAAAGTCACAAGATAAATATGATGCTTTAGTAAAATCTTTTCTAAAATGACATCCTTTCAATCAGAATGTTATGAGGCTTTAAAAAAAATTCCTGCTGGCAATGTAATTTCATATGGAGGCCTTGCGGAAATGATTGGAAGACCCAACGCACATCGCGCAGTTGGCAGTGCAATGAATAAAAACCCATTTGCACCAACCGTGCCGTGCCATCGAGTTGTTAAATCAAACGGCGAATTAGGTGGCTTTGCCGATGACATCAGCGTCAAAATAAAACGCCTTCAAAAAGAAGGCGTTCGTGTGTCAAACAATAAGATTGTTAATTTTCAGTCTGTGCTCTTTAAATCAAACTAGCGCTTCTTCCCTCTCATCTTAGAGATCATTTGAAGCTGCATCATTGACTCAGCAAGTGCTGCTTGAGTAGTAGAAATATCCTGTTCTGTCTGCGAACTAGACATAGCTTCTTCAGCGCGCTTTTTCGCTTCGAGGGCTTTTGACTCATCTAAATCACCAGCACGAATAGCTGTATCAGAAAATATTGTAACTGTGTCAGGCTGCACCTCAATGATGCCACCAGAGACAAAAATAGATTCAACACCATTTTCAGTTTCAACTCTGACTTCACCAGGTTTAAGTGTACTTATTAAAGGAACATGCATAGGGTAGACACCAATCTCGCCGTTTGTAGCTGGCGCAAATACACACTTTGCTTCACCTGAGTATATCTCCTCAGTTGCGCAAACTACATCAACGTGTATTACTGCCATTTATGATGCCTCCGATGCCTTTATTTTAACTTCTTCAATAGAGCCGGTCATGTAGAAAGCTTGCTCAGGTATAGCATCATGCTCACCATCAAGAATAGCTTTAAATCCAGAAATAGTGTCCTTCAAAGATACATACTTACCAGGAGATCCGGTAAATACTTCTGCAACAAAGAAAGGCTGTGATAAGAATTTTTGAATCTTACGAGCTCGAGATACAGTCTGCTTATCTTCTTCGGATAGTTCATCCATTCCTAGAATCGCAATAATGTCTTTTAATTCTTTATAGCGCTGAAGTACGCCTTGAACTCCACGAGCCACATCATAATGCTCTTGACCAACAACTAGCGGGTCGAGCTGACGTGAAGTTGAGTCTAATGGATCTACAGCAGGATAAATACCAAGCTCTGCAACTTGACGCGAAAGTACTACTGTCGCATCTAGGTGAGCAAATGTTGTCGCTGGAGATGGATCAGTCAAGTCATCTGCAGGAACATATACCGCTTGAATTGAAGTGATAGAACCAGTTTTAGTTGACGTAATTCTTTCTTGAAGCGCTCCCATTTCAGCTGCAAGTGTTGGCTGGTAACCAACCGCTGATGGCATACGTCCCAATAAAGCAGAAACCTCAGTTCCAGCAAGCGTATAACGGTAAATATTATCAATAAATAAAAGAACGTCACGTCCTTCATCACGGAAATATTCAGCCATAGTAAGTCCAGTTAAAGCAACACGAAGCCTATTTCCTGGAGGCTCATTCATCTGTCCATATACTAGTGATACTTTATCGAGTACATTTGAGTCTTTCATTTCATGATAGAAGTCGTTACCTTCTCGAGTTCGCTCACCAACACCTGCAAACACTGAGTAACCTGAGTGCTCAATGGCAATGTTACGAATAAGTTCCATCATGTTTACAGTCTTTCCAACACCAGCACCGCCAAATAATCCGACCTTACCACCTTTTGCAAACGGGCAAACTAAGTCAATTACCTTAATGCCTGTTTCAAGCAACTCTGTAGCAGGTGCTAATTCTTCATATGCAGGAGCAGAGCGATGAATTTCCCATTCAGCCTCTGAACCAATTTCGCCAGCGTTATCAATTGGCTCCCCAAGTACATTCATGATTCGTCCAAGAGTTTTTGTTCCAACTGGCACAGTGATTGCCTTGCCTTTATCGGTAACTTCTAATCCTCGCTGAAGCCCTTCAGATCCACCCATAGCAATTGTTCTAACAACATTGTCTCCAAGTTGTTGCTGAACCTCTAAAGTAAGGTTTGCTTTAGTAACATGAAGTGCGTTATATATTTTAGGTATTGAGTCAGATGGAAACTCGACATCAATAACCGCACCAATAATTTGTGTAATTTTGCCTATACTCATTTGCTTTTCCTTTTTTTAAATCTTTAAACAGCAGCAGCGCCTGCTACAATCTCAGATATTTCCTGAGTAATAGCTGCCTGCCTTGCCTTGTTATAAATTAATTGTAGCTCATCAATCATATCACCTGCATTTTCTGTTGCGCTATGCATGGCTATCATTCTAGAAGATTGCTCACAAGCAATGTTTTCTACAATTCCTTGATAAACTAATGCTTCGATATACCTAACTAATAGTGCGCTTAGTGCACTCTCTGCATCTGGTTCATATAAATAGTCCCAGTGGTGATCCTTACTGGTTTCATCAGTAACCTCCATTGGCACAATTTGCTTGACAGTTGGGACTTGTGTCATTGCACTTGCAAACTTATTATAAGCAATCATGATTTGATCAATCTCACCTGAGTCATAGCGATCAAGCATTACTTTGATAGTACCTAAAAGATCATCAAATTGAGGCTTATCACCAATATCAGTAAGAACAGAGTTAATTTTAAGTCCAGTATTTTTAAAAAATGAAGTTGCTTTTTTACCAATCGTACAAAGCTCAATCTCAACTTTATCTGATTGCAAAGCAGCTATATCTTTTAAAAGGCTTCTAAATAAATTGGTGTTTAAACCACCACAAAGCCCTCTATCACTTGAAATAACTATAATTCCTACACGCTTTTTCTCTTCTGAAGAGGTCATATATGGATGTTTAAACTCAGAGTTAGCATGAGTCAGATGCCCAATAACATTAAGAATTTTTTCAGCATACGGACGTGAAGCGAGCATTCTATCTTGCGCTTTCTTCATCTTAGAAGCGGCAACCATTTCCATGGCCGAAGTAATCTTTTGAGTATTTTTAATACTCGAAATTTGTGTTCTAATTTCCTTGCCTACTGCCATATCTTTCTACCAGGTATTGTTAGCTTTAAAGTCATCAATAGCAGCTTGAAGTTTTGCTGATATATCATCATTGTAGTCACCAGACTCATTAATAGATGCCATCAATTCAGCCTGATTAGCATTCATATAAGCTAAGAGTGCGCCTTCAAATGCAACAACTTTATTCGCCTCAACATCATCTAGTGCGCCAGAATTAGCAGCAAAAAGTGACGTCGCAGTTTCAGCAACATTTAGAGGGGAGTATTGTGCTTGCTTCATTAGTTCGGTTACGCGTATGCCTCGATCAATTTGAGCTTTAGTTTCAGCATCTAAATCAGATGCAAACTGAGCAAACGCCGCTAATTCACGATACTGTGCTAAGTCAAGGCGAATACTACCACCAAGCTTTTTAACAATTTTCGTTTGTGCTGCACCGCCAACTCTAGAAACTGAAAGGCCCGCATTAATTGCCGGTCGAATACCAGAGTTAAATAGGTCTGTTTCTAAGAAGATTTGACCGTCTGTAATGGAAATTACATTTGTTGGAACAAACGCCGAAACGTCTCCAGCCTGAGTTTCAATTATAGGAAGAGCTGTCAAAGAACCTGTCTTACCTTTCACCTCTCCATTTGTTGCTTTTTCTACATACTCCGCATTAACTCTTGATGCTCTTTCTAATAAACGAGAGTGAAGATAGAATACATCACCTGGATATGCTTCACGTCCTGGTGGGCGCTTTAAAAGAAGCGATACTTGGCGGTATGCCCACGCTTGCTTTGTCAAATCATCATAAACAATTAGTGCATCTTCGCCACGATCTCTGAAATATTCGCCCATTGCACATCCAGCGTAAGGAGCAATATATTGAAGAGCTGCAGAGTCAGAAGCGGCTGCAGCAACAATAATAGTATGCTCTAATGCTCCATGCTCTTCTAGCTTGCGAACTACAGTAGCAATTGAAGACGCCTTTTGTCCAATTGCAACATAGATACATTTAACGCCTGTACCTTTTTGATTAATAATGGCATCAATTGCAACTGCAGTTTTTCCAGTTTGGCGATCACCAATAATAAGTTCTCGCTGACCACGTCCAATTGGAACCATTGCATCAATCGCCTTAATACCAGTTTGAATTGGTTGATCAACTGATTGTCTTTCAATAACGCCAGGAGCAACAACCTCAATTGGGCGAGTGATAGATGTTTTTATTTCTCCCTTACCCTCTAGGTCTACTCCAAGAGGATTAACAACGCGTCCAAGCAGCTCATTACCAACTGGCACTTCCATAATTCGATTTGTACACTTAACAGTGTCGCCTTCTGAAATGTGAAGGTAGTCACCTAATACAACTGCACCAACAGAATCTTGTTCAAGGTTAAGCGCTAAACCAAAAGTATTTCCTGGAAATTCTAGCATCTCACCAAACTGAGCATCTGCTAGACCATGAATACGAACGATTCCATCACTTACACTAATTACTGTGCCTTCTGTGCGAGCTTCAGCTGAAAAGTCAAACCCCTCTATTTCTTTTTTAATTAAATCACTGATTTCAGAAGCATTTAATTGCATAACTAACCTCTCTTTATAAAATTAATTTACAGACAAGGAGACGCCAAGGGCATCTACTTTTGCCTTAATTGATGTATCAATTACCTTATCACCTTCTTTAATAATGACACCACCTTTAAGGGTCATATCAATTTCAGTTTCAACAGATACAGTTGTTTTATGTTTACTTGTTAAATCTTTAACGATTGCTTTTTGTTCGTCTTCACTAAGCTCATAAGCGCTAATAACTTTAAAGTTCTTGCTCTTGTTAGCATTAGAAACTGTCGATTCAAACACATTAGCTATACTGCTAATTGCACTCGAACGATCATTGTTTAAAACAAGATTAATAAAAGCCGCCTCTTGTTTACTTAAATCTTTTGAAGTCATTCTTGCAATTAAAGCAGAAATTAAATCAAATTTTTGATTTTTACTTTTGCTTGGAGATGCAATAAAAGTCTTTGTATTTTTATCAGCCATAATTACAGTAGCAGCAGCTAAAAAGTCACTCCATCCTAAAACAGAATTACTTTGTTCAGCAATTTCAAAAATCGCTTGAGCGTATGGCTTGGCAATTGTTGATAGTTCCATCCTACCGTCCTAGAGTGATTGAGACAACTTAGAAAGCATATCTTTATGTGCCTTAGCATCAACTTCTTTCTCTAAAACTGAGTTGACTCCCTGCATAACCAAAGTTGAGACTTGATTTTTAAGCTCATTACGTGCCTTCACAACCTCTTGGTCTAGTTCAGACTTAGCGTGTGCTTTAATCTTATCAGCCTCTTCAGAAGCTGTGCCTTTAGCTTTATCAATCATTCCATTAGCTTGTTTATCAGCATTTGCAATAATTTCAGCCGCTTGGGTTTTAGTACTTTCTATCAGATCTTCAGCATTTTTCTGGGCTAAAGCATGCTCTTCTTTTCCAAGTTCTGCAGCTTTTAATCCATCTTCGATTGCCTTTTTGCGAGCAGCCATTGCCTCAACGAGTGGAGGCCAAACAAACTTCATACAGAACAAGACAAACATGGCAAACATGATTGTTTGCCCAATGAGTGTAAGGTTAATATTCATAACTTAATACCCTTAATTATTAAAAGAATACAATTTATCCAGCAACCGCAAACAATATATACATTGATATACCAACTGCGATCATAGGTACCGCATCAACAAGTCCCATAACAATAAACATTTGTGTTCTTAGCATTGGAATAAGTTCCGGCTGACGCGCAGCACCTTCAATGAATTTAGCGCCAAGAATACCGATACCTACAGCAGCGCCTAATGCACCTAAACCCATTAAGATAGATCCTGCTAAAAATAATATACTTTGTTCCATTTTTTACTCCTACTTATAAAAACTGTTTAAAAAAAATTAATGCTCTTTTTGGTGTGCCATATCCATATATACAATCACTAAAGTCATAAAGATAAATGCCTGAAGTAATACAATTAAGATATGAAAAATAGCCCACGGTAAAGACAGGCTCCACTGAATCCAGAATGGCAACAGTGCAATTAGAATGAAGATCATTTCACCTGCATACATGTTTCCAAATAAACGTAATGCAAGAGAAACTGGCTTTGCCAGTAAGTTCACCCCTTCTAAAAAGAAGTTAAAAGGCAACATCCATTTACCAAAAGGATGGAGCGTTAGTTCGCCTACAAATCCACCAAGGCCTTTTTCTTTAATACTGTAGTAAAGAATTAATATGAAAATACCGATAGACATTCCGAATGTAGCATTAGGGTCGGTTGTTGGAACCACCTTAAGAAAATCAATACCTAGAACAACAGCTAGAGATGGAAGCCAATCAACAGGCACTAAATCCATCGTATTCATTAAGATTATCCAAATAAATGTCGTTAAAGCAAGAGGGGCAACCATAGGGTTTTTACCACTGAAAGAACCACGTACATTTTCATCAATAAATTCAATAATGCTTTCTACAAAATTTTGAAACCCACTTGGAGCGTCAATAGAAGCACGTTTTGCTGCTCTAGCAAAAAAGAATAAAAATAGCGCGCCTAAAACAAAAGAAAATCCAAGAGTATCAACATGGAAAGCCATGAAACCCATTTCTTTTGCTTCTAAAGCACTTTCAGCAAACCCCCAATGACCATCTGGAAATTTTCCGTAAGTTAAATTTTGTAAATGGTGCTTAATATAAGCGCCAGATGTTAGTTCACCACTTGCCATTATTTTTGCCTTAACCTATCTAATATAAATCCTACCTGACCAACAACTAAACTCAAACAGAGAGCTGCGGGCTCAAGTTCTAAAAAACCAAGTCCAATTAAAGCTAGTAGGATTAGAGAGAGCATCCTACTGATACTGCTGCTGATCGCCATCCTAAAGCTTTTTTGTGCATCAGCATCAACCAATGCTTTTTGTTTTTTTGTATACCAATTAAATATCCAGGTATTGCTTAAACTTACTAAGGCGCCATAAAAGGCAGCAACTGCAAAACCATCAGTGGCATAAAAAACAACAATTAAAGCTAGGAGAAAGTATTGAATAAGTGAGCTTATTGATTTCACTTTTTCGATATTCACCCTGACTATGCACAAACGAAATATTATACAATTTAATGTTTAATAGTCAAGTCCTACAAAGACAATTTATTTACTGTGAAGCAAAATAAATTTACGCAATTTATTAAAGCTTATTTTCAAAAAAGATTTAGTTGATTAAGAGCTTGAATTTATCATCTCTTCAGCAGCTATTCGAGTTTTATCACTGATTGTAATCCCACCTAAGATTCTTGCCACTTCGTCCGTCCTTTCTTTCGGACTTAAGCTTGCAACTTGGGTAAAAGTTGAGCCATTTTTTTGCGTTTTTACAACCTTCATATGATCTTGTCCCTGCGCTGCAACCTGAGCAAGGTGAGTTACACAAATAATTTGATATCGATTTGATAATTTTTTTAACATTTGGCCAACAATTTCAGCAACTGATCCACTGATACCTACGTCGACTTCATCGAATACAACTGATGGGGTGAGCTCAGTTTTACTTGTGACAACTGAAAGTGCTAGAGATATTCTTGATAACTCTCCACCCGAGGCTACTTTACCTAGTGGTTTAAAATCCTGCCCAGCGTTAGTTTTTGTAAGAATGATAATTTCCTCCATACCATTAAGCCTTACAGATCCTTCAGAAGAGTTAATGCTAAAAGTAATTTCACTCCCAGGCATTCCAAGTTTTTGCATTAAGCTTGTAACCTCTTTTGAAAGAGATTTGCTAGCAATTACTCTTTCAGCGCTCAATAACTTTGACTTAGCATAATATTCTTTCTCAAGTTTACTTTGCGCGAGTAATAACTCATTTATCTTATCGCTCGATGAGCCTAACATATTAAGATTTTCTTGCAAAGTTGATTGTGCCTCAAGTAGCCCTTGAATTTGACAATTGTGCTTACGACCAAGCTCATGAAGCTCATTAATTCTAGAGCTAAGTTGAACTGAATTATCTTCTTGGCTGCTAATTTTACCGAGGTAATCTGTCAAGTCATAAATTCCTTCTTGAACTTGAAGCTGGGCACTTGCCAGTAATGAATGTATTGTGTCTAACCGCGAATCAAGCTCTTTCGACTGATTAACAATATTCTCACTTTCAATTAACATATTATTAACGCCTGATTCATTGTCAAGAGAGTCTATTATCTTAGAAATTTTTTCAACAAGCTCGCTTGCGTTTGTGGAGACTTTATAGTCATCCTCAATATTATCTAACTCATCCTGAGTGATTTCAGCCTGAATAAGTTCATTCAGTTGATGGGTTATTAACTCTTTTTGGGCTGCAAGGAGAGAGTTATTATTTTGTAAGTCTTCAACCTCATTCTTGACCACTTGATAATTGTTGACAATATTATTTACCTCTTCACACTGCTTTTGAGTGCCGGCATAATCATCAAGTAGCAAGCGATGATGGTTCGCTCGAAGTAACAGCTGATGCTCATTTTGGCCATGCATATCAATCAAAAAACTGCCAATATCTTTTAGTGTTGATAAAGGCACATTAGAGCCATTGACGTATGAACGAGACTTTCCATCCGAAGCAATAACTCTTCGTAAGATGCATTCATTCTCATTTTCTAAATCCAAGCCCTCTAAAAAAGTTTGAAGTTCGGTTCCAGAATTCAAACTAAATGTAGCCACAATTTCAGCCTTACTTGCGCCTTTCCTAACGAGAGAGGAATCAGAACGCCCTCCAGCAACTAAACTTAATGCCTGAATTAAGATTGATTTACCTGCACCCGTCTCCCCAGTCACAACAGTCATACCAGACTTAAACTCAACACTTAAGTCTTCGACAACAACTAAATTTTTTACATGTAAGTGCTCAAGCATATCTTTAATTTATTAAACTTTTTGGCCCCAATGAAGCTTAGACCTAATAATTTCAAAATAGTCGTAACCTTTTGGATGAATTAGATGGACAAAATTTTCATGTTGCTTCACTCTAAGAGCAACCCCTTCTGATGCATGAACTGAGGACTGAGCATCAAAACTAATTGTTGCCCTATCTTCGCAATCTAAAAGAGTAATCAATACCTCACTTTCGCCATCAAGAATGAACGGTCTATGACTCATTGTATGAGGGCTGATTGATACTAGGCAAATCGCATTTGTACTCGGATGCATAATTGGGCCTCCGCTAGAAAGTGCATACGCAGTAGAGCCAGTAGGTGTGGTAACTATAATTCCATCTGCCCTCTGATTGTTCACAAAGTCTCCATCAACATTCAGTTCAAACTCTATCATTCTTGGAGTTTCATTCCTATGAATTACCACCTCATTAAATGCTAGATGTTTTGACAATACTTTACCATTTTGTTCAATTTGACAGCTTAAAAGAGATCTTTTCTCTTTGATAAACTCACCATTTAGAACCATACTAACAACTGGCGTCATTGAGTCAACTGAAACGTCAGCAAGAAAACCAAGGCGTCCTAAATTAACTCCAAGTATAGGAATATTGAAGTCTACATAAGTTCTTGCGGTATTCAATATGGTACCGTCACCACCAACAACAATAATTAGATCAGCATTTTTCTCAAAGTCTTTTTGATCCTCTAACAAAATAACACCAAGATCTTTAAGGAGAACACCAAGCTCCAGAGCAGTTTTTTGACTGGTAAAATCGTTTGGTTTACAGATAACGCCAATAGAATTAAACATAGGCCTTGAAATATACTAAAAAGTAACTACATAACATGTTAAATATACATTAGTTTGGTTAAAAAATGACAAAAAAGAAAGAACAAAAAACTCAAGATGATACCTCTAATGAGGCTCAAGAAGATGTACTTGATGATAACAAAAATGAAGATTTAGCGACTCAGCTTTTAGAGGCACAGCAGTCTGCGAAAGATAATTGGGACAAGCTTTTACGCTCCCAAGCCGAGATGGAAAACCTTAAGAGGCGTACATCAAAAGACCTTGAGAATGCCCATAAATATGCGCTTGATGGTTTCGTCAAAGCCCTATTAGAGGTCAACGACTCTCTTTCAATGGGACTTAAGCTAGCAATGGATGAAAATGCAACTCTAGAAAACACAATTGAAGGAATTGAGCTTACAAATAAAGTTTTTATGTCAACTCTTGAAAAGTTTGGGGTTGAGGCCATAAACCCTGTTGATGAAAAATTTAACCCAGAATTGCATGAGGCAGTAACTATGGCGCCGATGCCAGACAAAATATCAAACACTGTTTTAGAGGTTATCCAAGTTGGATTTACTTTAAATGGTCGATTAGTCCGCCCAGCACTGGTAATAGTCGTACAATAACCGACCCCTCTTCAACCCCTGCTCCAATAGGACAAAAAAAACGTGTAAGTAAATCAGTTACAAAACCTTAATTACATTTTTCATTTTGTTCAGACATTTCACTCTTTCTTATTGTCATTGCATCAATAATATTGTGAATTTCTTTTAGTAATGAGGTGTCATTTGAATATGATTTGTCTCCACCATCATAACCAATTAACCAAAGTCCATATTTATTCTTATATCTATCTGGAATAGTATATTTATTAATATCATCTCCAACAATTCTAATGTACTTCAAATTTCTTGCTTCATTTTCACAACTATTTGTTTTAAAAAAATCGTCAGTTTCATTAATGAAATGAATATCTTTTGTAATAAATAGGACTATTCTTTTGTCCCATGAGAATGAATTAATATATTCTTCTAAATTTATTTTTCCACTTGAATTACTCATGATTGGAAAAAACAAAGTTAACAATAGGCACAATACTTTTATCCTGTTCATCAGAGTACTTATTGTATCTAGATTCTATTAGTGCGACTTTAAATTTGTCAAAAAATTCAATCAAACTGGAGACTGTTAAATAAAAATCATGGTCAAAAAGAGGTGCCCAGTTTGTAGGATGTAGTGGTTATCCTAAATGTAAATTTTCTTTAAATTAAAGATTTAAATAATCTTTAAATTCATCCTTGACATCACTACCAATGTCATTAGTTAGGTACTCGTAAACATTAAAGATACAATCATAATAAATATCAGATAAAAATTCATCAATCTTTTCATAATCCTCATGATCATGATCAACCCACCATCTTGAATCTGGGTCTTCTTCAACTTCATTCATCATTTCAGAATCTAAAAACCTCAGATAGTGTTTTTCTACGTACATAATTCTGTGAATTAACATATGTAATGATCCTTCAGACATTCCGTCAACTCTAGTGATATTAAAGGAATCATCTGAAAAGTTTGTTCTGACCTTAGTAAAGTTATAGGTTGATGATTTAGTGTCATCAATAATCGTTGTCAATTCTTTTGTAACAAATCTAATTATTGAGTGTTTAACAAAGTTATTCATCATAATTTTTATTTTATTATAAATATGACTTTGTTAGGTGTCTCCAACTTACAAAATCAGTCAGTCAAAAATACAACTGGATTTAACTCTTCTTACTTTGATGAACGACTACTGGATTTGTTATATTCTTCTTTATTAACTTATTAATAAATGTTTGTTTATCTTTAAGAAGTAGTTCAAGATACTCATCATTGTTGCAAAACGCCACATTACCATCTGTATCTTCAATATAAAAATAACCCCAATCAGTAATATCATCAAGACTAGTTGTTTGATCAGGTGCTAAGTGTTGAGTGTAGAAATGTTTCCACCATCTTTGAGAAATCCCTTCACTTTGTTGAAGTTGAAGTTGAAGTGACTCTAAATTTTCTGCATCAAAATCATATGTAACAAAATCCACCTCTTCATGATTTTCTACATAGTAGGTAACTGTAAAGTTTTTCATTTGCAAAATGTTACAGGACACAAAAAATATGTGGCAAAAAATCCATATACAAAAATGGCTTTATTAGTGGTGAAAAAGCCCTTGATTTCACTACACAGTTTTAGACTGCCAGAATGTCCTACTTTAAGAGGGCTTCAATTCAGTTATTTCTGAGATACTTTTGTTCACTCTGTGTTTATATTGAAATATAATTTAGAGATGATTTCAAATGAATAAATATAAATGGCAACAAAAATAAATATTAAGCATACTCAAAGTGGAATGGTGAAGACAGGTTTTTATGGTTATAGTTGGACATATCTCATCTTTGGTTGGTTTGTTCCATTGTTTAGAGGTGAATTAGGTGTTGGGGCGCTTCATCTTCTTTTCACGATAGTAACTGGCGGTATTTGGCAAATTATTGTAAGTTTCCTATATAACAAACAATACATGACAAGAATGCTAACAAATGGCTGGGTTCTTGATGGGTCCGATTCAGATAAAGTTCTTGCTGGAACTTCACTAGGCATATCGACACATACTAACAACTAAAAATCGTAATAGAATTAAGTGCATAATTTAAGAATTCCAATAGAGCCCTATGAGGGTGATTTATCAGGTGTTGCGGATTACCTCGATGGAATGAATTTTCAACTGTTAACTCAAATAACGCCTTATAAAAACAATAATATTTGGACAGCATTATCTCTTCACGGGTTTGGCTCAAATGCATCAGATATATTTAAACCAGGTTTTGTAGATACCAAGGTAGAAGTTGACACTCAATTGCAGTGGACTTCTCTATTCAATGAACCTACTATGAAGCCAATAAGTGAAATGATCTCTAAGCTACCTTGTAATTTTGAGAGAATTCGATTTACAAAATTAGTTGCAGGCAAGTCTCTTAAAAAGCATACAGACAATATAGATGATGATATTAAAAATAAAAAGATTGCCAGGCTTCATATTCCAATTAGGACCAATAATGATGTTATTTTTACTTTTTATGAAAATGAAAATGATCTAAAAGGCAAGTTATTTAATCTCAAAACAGGGCACTATTACTACCTTGACGTTACGAAACATCATTCCGTTAGCAATAATAGTAATATTGATAGGTATCACCTAGTTATAGATTGCTTCGTAAATGATGAGTTAAAAACACTATTTAAGGGTATTTTTTAATATAAATACATTAATTTTCATAAAAATGAGCTATTTTTAGCTATTTTTTAACTAATAACAATGTTTTTATATATAAAAATAGTCAAATTACCATTTTTTAATCATTTTTTTAGATATTAAGTAATTTTTTTTAGATAATAAGCCATATTCTTAAAAAAATCGCATATTTTTGTCCCTTGACACATAACATTTAATACTCTATATTTCTTATTACTCAAGTCGGCAGGCAGTGAGAGAAAAAGGTGTGTGCCCTGTAAGTATATTTTACAAAAATTTATTAATGGACTGGCTTGTGAAAGACCTTGAATTAAGCAATTATTCAGATATCCCCTCTCTTTTTGATAAAGATGGTACAGCCTACAAAATCTTTGGAGACGAACCTGCTACATTGATTTTTATACATGGTGTTGGAATGTGTGGAGAAATATGGCAGCCTCAAGTTGAACATTTTTCAAAAGATTATCGCGTAATAACTTATGACTTTTTAGGTCATGGAAAAAGCGTGCTCAAAAAGGACAAACTCACCCTAGAAGACTATGTAACTCAACTATACAATCTTGTTAATGAGATTGGAGTTACAAACTTTTCATTAATTGGACACTCCATGGGGGCAATTATTGCAGTTGCATTCGCATTAAAATATCCTAGAAAAGTTGACACACTCATTCCCATAAATATTGTCTTTAAGAGAACTAAAAAAGCGCAAGATGATGTAATTATGAGGGCTAAAGATGTCTTTAAATCTCAACAAATAACTAATATTAGTCAAACACTTGAAAGGTGGTTTAAAAATAAAACCAGCCCTGATGATTTACTGAAGATTAATAATGTTCGAAGCTGGCTTAACAATACCTCGCCAAAAGCTTACGCAGAAGCTTACTATTTATTTGCTACATCTGATCGAGTTTTTGTAAATAATCTTTCAAACTTACAACCACCTGTTTTATACTTAACCGGGAGTGAAGACCCTAACTCTACTTCGCTAATGTCTGAACAAATGGCTCAAGAAACTCCAAATAGCTGGAGTGAGTCCATTGAAAGTGAGGCGCATATGATGGCATATATATCGGCAAAAAAAGTTAGCTCAATAATAGAACATTTTCTTAATAACACTACCAATACTACTACATGAAAACAGAAGAAACACGGGATCTAAGACAAGCACTTGGCTCTTTTCCAACAGGGGTAACTGTGGTTACAGCCAAAGATAAAGATGGAAGTCCAGTAGGATTTACTGCGAATTCTTTCACTTCAGTGTCGTTAGAGCCTCAATTAATATTGATATGTATTGACAAGGAGTCTTTCAACATAGAGTCGTTTTCTAAAGGTGGAAGTTTTGCAGTTAGTGTTCTCTCTGAAAGTCAGCAACATATATCAACCACTTTTGCAAGTCCTGAAACTGATCGCTTTAAAAATATTTCTTGGAAATCAAAAACTACAGGAAGCCCTATCATATCTGACTCAGTTGCCTGGTTTGATTGTGATACGGATAATATTATAGAGGGTGGCGATCACCTTATTCTTATTGGAAAGGTAAGAGAGTTTGGATACAATCCACAAACCCCATTGGTTTATTTACGAGGAAATTATGTTAATCTCGGACTTGAACAAAAAATGCTCCTTGCTATGGAAAATAAAAACACAAAAATAATTGTTGGGGCGTTAATTGAATGGCGAAAAAAAATATTTCTTCTTACAGATCAAACAACTGGGATGCTTTATTTCCCTAATGCTTCAAGACTGGGTTCAACTTCTGACGAAGAAAGTCTTCTTGGAAGTCTCCAAAAGCAAAAAATACATATCAATGAACACTATCTATTTTCAGTATTTGAAAATAATGATGATAAAACTAGTCTTATATATTACCGCACAAAAGTCGAAGATGGCTCATCTATAACTACTGGAAAATTCTATGAATTTGATTCAATACCGTTTGAACTTCTAGCTGATGATGCAAGTAGAATAATGCTTAAACGCTATATTGCAGAAAGAGATTTAAATGCTTTTGGAGTATTTGTGGGTAAGGAAAGTGAAGGCAATGTAGAGGCTATAAGTAAAACTAATCAAAATGTGTAGGAGCTATTAATATGAATTTTTCTTTATTTGCTCAAATGGAAAGGATAGATGAAGAGCAGTCACAAAAACGCTTATATGAGGAGTATGTCGAGCTATATCAAATAGCTGATAGGTCAGGTTTCAAAACAATATGGACTGGTGAACATCACGGCATGAACTTTACTATTGCTCCAAACCCATTTATTAATCTAGCTGATTTAGCCAACAAAACAAAGAATGTTAGGCTCGGAACTGGAACAATTATTGCCCCCTTTTGGCACCCAATTAAGCTTGCTGAAGAAGCAGCAATGACCGATATTATTTCAGGAGGTCGACTTGAAATTGGTATAGCTCGAGGAGCTTACTCTTTTGAGTATGACCGCCTTGCAGATGGTATAGATCCTTTTTCAGCTGGAAGCGCTATGAGAGAAATTGTCCCAGCAATTAAGGGCTTGTGGAGAGGTGACTACACAGGTGAAGGTGAGCACTGGTCCTTCCCAAAAACTACTAGCTCACCAAAACCCCTACAATCTCCTCACCCACCAATTTGGATTGCTGCTAGAGATCAAAACTCTCATGACTTTGCAGTTCAGCAGGGCTGCAATGTTCAAGTAACTCCTCTATGGCTTGGTGATGATGAGGTTGTCTCATTGATGGAAAAATTCAATAACTCCTGTGAGAAATTTAAAGATATAGAGCGTCCAAAAATAATGGTATTACGCCATACATTTGTGGGTGAGAGTGAAGAAGAAGTTGTTCAAGGCGCTAAAGATATATCTAGATTCTACTGTTATTTTGGTGCATGGTTTAAAAATGAAAGGCCTATTAGTCAAGGGCTTATTGAGAAACTTACGGATGAAGAAATGTCTAAGATTGAAATGTACTCACCTGAAAAAATGCGTCAAAATAGTATTATAGGAACTCCTGATGAAGTTATTGAGCGTATTAAATTTTGCGAGAATCTTGGTTTTGACGAATATAGTTACTGGATTGATAGTAGCATGAGCTTTGAAAAGAAAAAGAAATCTTTAGAGCTTTTTATTGACAAAGTGATGCCTGAATTTACTTAAAGAGGAAGGGACATGGAGCACTTTAAACACTACATTAATGGTAAGTTTAGTTCTGGATCAGAGCGCTTTGAGACTCTTAATCCTGCAAATGGTATGCCATGGGCAACCTTTCCATCTGCAACAGAAGATGAGTCTAACTTTGCTATAGAGTCTGCACATAAAGCACTCTATGATAATACCTGGTCAAACCTTACCCCCACTCAAAGAGGGAAGTTAATTCATAGGCTTGGTGATTTAATCTCTGAACATGCTAGTGAATTAGGTGATCTCGAAACTAGGGATAGTGGAAAATTAGCGGTTGAAACTCGCGCTCAATCCAGCTATGTTTCTGACTATTACTATTACTATGCGGGCCTAGCAGACAAAATACAGGGAGAAGTTCTTCCTATTGACAAGCCTGATATGCGTGTTTTTACAACCCGTGAACCTATTGGGGTTGTTGTTGCTATTGTTCCTTGGAATGCTCAACTTTTCCTTTCAGCAACGAAAATAGCTCCTGCTTTAGCTGCTGGAAATACACTAGTAGTAAAAGCGTCGGAGCAGGCCCCAGCTGCATTATTTAAATTTGCTGAATTAGTTGAAAAAAGTGGCTTTCCTCCTGGAGTTATAAATATCATAACTGGCTTTGCAGAGCCCTGTGGGCGTGTATTAACTACGCACCCAAAAGTTGCGAGAATTGCTTTTACTGGAGGCACTGAAGTTGCGAGACATATTGTTAGGAATAGTGCTGAAAACTTTGCTCATGTAAGTCTTGAGCTTGGTGGTAAATCACCCATGCTAATATTTGAAGACTGCAATATTGATGGGGCAGTAAATGGCATTATTGCAGGAAACTTTGGAGCTTCTGGGCAAAGCTGTGTTGCTGGCTCGCGCGTTTTTATTCAAAGATCAATACACTCTAAAATAGTTGACAAGATTAAAGAGCGCGCAAAAAATATTATAGTTGGTGACCCCTTAGATAGTGATACACAGGTTGGTCCTCTTGCCACAAAACATCAGGTCGAAAGAGCGCTAAGCGTTGTTAAACAGTCTATTAAGCAAGGAGCTAGCCTTATTTTTGGAGGGAACAAGCCAAGTCATAAAAAAGAAGGATGGTACTTTGAGCCTACTCTACTTGATTGTCCTAATCAGGAATTTGATTGCGTTAAAACAGAACTATTTGCACCAGTAATAAGTGTCATTGCATTTGACACTGAGGAAGAAGCCATAAGGATGGCAAATGACTCTGCTTATGGTCTTGGTGCAGGAGTATTTACTGAAAACCTAGCAAGAGCTCATCGCGTTAGTGAAAAAATACAGTCTGGGATTGTTTGGATTAATACTTATCGAGCAATATCACCTATTGCTCCTTTTGGTGGAGTGAAGCAAAGTGGTGGTAGCAGAGAGGCTGGCATAGATGCTATTCATGAATACACTAGAACTAAAACAACCTGGATTAATACCTCTTCTGAACCAATGAGCAATCCTTTTATAATGAGATAAATAATCTTTAAAAAATTAACGGAGTAAATAATGGACAAAGAATTATTCGAACTAGGCTTATCAAAGAGAAAAGCAACCCTTGGAAGTGACTATGTAGAAAAAAACCTAGAAGCGGCAGATGATTTTAACGAAGACTTTCAAAAACAAATGACTGAGTGGTGCTGGGGCTTTGGATGGGGTGATGACACCATTAATGAAAAAACTAGGTCTATGATGAATCTAACAATGATTGCTGCCCTTGGAAAAATGGATGAATGGGAAATCCACCTCAAAGGAGCTTTAACGAATGGAGTAAGTAAGGATGAGATTAAATCAATACTCCATGTTATTGCTATCTATTGCGGAGTTCCTCAAGGAGTTGAGTGTTTTAAAATTGCAAGAAAAGTTTTAGAGAATGTTGGTGAGATTTAAGTGCCAAAAAATTCTTACAATTATTTGGATATAACTTAAATGACTTTTGGATATCTATGAGATTTGATTTTGTTCCATTTTTTAATCCAGGGGAAAATATTCCTTGGAATCGTGTTGTTAAAATGATGCGTGAGCAAACGAATTTAGCTGAACAGGCTGATTTCACAACTGTTTGGCTTACAGAGCATCACTTTGCACACAATGGTTATCTAAATGCTCCACCTAATCCAATAATGATGTCTCTTGATCTAGCTTCTCACTCAAAAAAAATAAGAGTAGGTCAGGCACCAATCGTTCTTCCTGATTGGCATCCATTAAGAGTGGCAGAAGATATAGCACTGCTTGACAACATGACTGAAGGAAGGGTTGATTTTGGAGTTGCCAAGGGTATTAATGAAAGGGTGACAATTCAATTCAATAAAGAGGCTGATCGAAGAGATAATGAAAAAAGCTACAGACTATTCATGGAGTCTCTTGAAGTCATATTAAAAGCATGGACCCAAGATCCATTTTTACATAAGGGAGAGTTTTATGAGTTCCCTGTTCCCGGTTGGAAAGAAACAAACCGATTCTTAATGCCTCTTGAAAAAGAATATCACTCAAAAGAAGGTGAATATACTGGTATGTATATCCATCCTAGGCCTTATCAAAATCCACACCCTCCAGTATGGCTAATGTCGAATTCACCACACACCTATAAATTAGCTGCTGAGAGAGGATTTAAAGTGATTGGCATGTCAAGTCCTCCAGGAAAGCTTGTAAGTTGTTGGGATGCCTATGCCAATGCAGAGTCACATGATGGGGCAAAACACCAAAGAGGGGATGGTGTTGGAGTATGCACCGTCATTTATGTTGCTGAAACAATGGAACAGGCTGACAAAGATGCTAGAGCTGCAATCAATGGCTATTATGAATATCTAAGTGGTTCGAGACCAGAAGGAAGTTGGACTAGAAAAGCATATCTAGATGAAGATGCCAATCCAACTGATGAAGATCTCAATGGAGAGTGGTTTGATTTCCTTATGAAGTATGAACTAATATGGGTTGGTGATGCAGACTATGTTGCTGAGAAAATTGATAAGCTTAATAAATCAATTGGTCTAAATCATATTATGCTGCTTCAACAATTTCCAGGATTTGACTATCAAAAAATACTCAAAAGCATGGCTTTATTTTCTGAGAGGGTTATGCCCAGGTTTAATCCAGATGGAATTTAAGAATAGGAGATTAGATAAATGTTAGAAGTTTGGGGTAGAAAAAATGCTAATCAAGTTATACAGGTCCTTTGGACTCTATCTGAGTTAGGTGTTGATTACAAAAGGCACTCTATAGGAACTGAATCAGGTGATCTAGATGCTGATGATTATAAATCCCTTAACCCTAACTCAAAAATACCTACTATTCGTGACAATGGGTTTGTATTGTGGGAATCCCATGCAATAATTCGCTATCTTGCAAGGCAGTATGGTTTTGGTAATCTTTATCCTAAAGATCCTCAAAAGGCGGCAATCTCTGATCAATGGATGACCTGGTCTACAGATGGTTTTATGGGAACTTTTTTTCCTGTTTTTTGGCAGCTTGTTCGAACTGAAGAGTCACAAAGAGATTATAACAAGATTGCTGAAATGGCAAAGCAGAGTGCTGAAGTACTGAAAGTGCTTGAGGGGCATTTAGATAATAATAAATTTGTTGCTGGTGATGATTTTACTTATGGTGACATTCCTCTTGGTGTTTTAATACATAAGTACTTTGTCCTTGATATTAAAAGACCATCAATGCCTGGAATTGAAGCATGGTATCAAAGACTAACTGAGAGAAATCCTTACAAAGAACACGCAATGCAGCCATTTGGCAACTCACCTGAAGAATTCTTGAAATTACAAACCAAAGGTGAGAAAAATTTATAATTAACTTCTATGTCAATCTTTAATTCAAATATTTCAACGAAAGAAGCAGGAATAACCACCGATCTGCTTGATAAAATTACTAATGCCTACAATCAAAATGATATTGATAAAGTCATGTCATTTTTTGCTGAAGATGTGGTGTTTGACCATGCAACAGGGCCTAATATCAATGGTACTCGGTTTTCTGGACTGGATACTATCAGAGGAATTTTCGAGGGACTGTTTAATAGTGTTGAGAGTGTTCAATGGACCCCAACTGATACCAGGATTTCTGGAGATAAAGCTTACTGTGAATTTCATCGACTTGCAAAACTCAAATCTGGTGAAACTCAAGACTTTTTGAGTATTGATATCTTGACATTCCGTGATGGACTAATTATCCATAAAGATACTTTTTATAAAAGTAGAACTAACTAAAAAAGGATTTTAAATGACAAGAACTAAACCCATTGATCCAATATTAGAGAAGGGTTATAACGTAAGATTATTAGTTGATGATTTTGACGGACTTATTAATAAATGGACTAAAAGAAGTGCAGCTTTCAGAGCTACTGTAGATTCCTCAATTGATTGTCAATATGGAAGTGGTGAAAAAGATAAGCTAGATATTTTTCGTTGTGGACAAGATAATGCGCCGCTATTCATTTTTATTCATGGTGGATACTGGCAGCGAGGTGATAAATCATTCTATAGCTTTGTAGCTGAGTCATTTGTGCAATCAGGGATTGATGTTGCTCTTATTGGCTATCAACTATGTCCTGGTGCAAGCATGACCAATATTGTTGAAAAAATACAAGAGGCTATCATTTGGTTGTGGCGAAATGCTGATAAGCACTCAATTTCAAAAAATCGAATTAACGTTTCTGGACATTCTGCAGGTGGCCATATCACTGGTATGGTTCTTGCAACTGATTGGCAACAAATATCTAATGACTTACCAAAAAATATTGTAAAGACAGGTATTCCAATAAGTGGCCTTTATCAACTCGATCCAATTAGAGAGACAACAATAGGTGATGCGCTAGGCTTAAATGATAAGGAAAGCAAAGCATTAAGCCCTCATTTCTTTGAACCAAAAACAAGCGCTCCCATTCTAGTAGCACTTGGTGGTGGAGAGACTCCTGAATTTCATTGGCAAACTAATAAATTTGTTGAAAAATGGAAAGAGCATAATGTTCCGCTTGATTATCATGCAGAGCCAGATGTAGATCACTTTGGAGTAGTAGAGAGGCTTGCAAATAAGGACTCTCAGATTTTCATAAAAATACAGGATTGGTTGCTTTAAATAAACTTCTTAATGCGCTACTTTAGAATCATTATTTTTTGATGAAGTCATTGCGACAGAAAATGCAATTAATAAGAATCCAGCTATTGCCATGATGCCCATAGTCTCTCCAAACAGATACCAAGCCTGAATTGCTACAAGAGCAGGAACTAAATAAAAGTAACTACCAACTCTAGCCGAAGCATCCTGCTTAATCATTGTCATTAAAAGGAGCACCGCTCCAATTGAAAGCCCAAAAACCTGCCAGGCTAGAGTAATAACAAATGGACCAGTCCATTGAACCTCACCAGTTTCAAAACAAAAAGCCACAACAATACAAAGCATAAATGCACCAAGATATTGAACCCAGGTTCCACTAATTAAATCCATGTCGCTGCAAAATCGCTTTTGATAAATGGCCCCTAATGAAATCCCAAAAAGTGATGCAAATACGGCCAATATTGCCCAAAAAGAAAAACCGCTAAAAAAACCATCAGTGGTTAAATCAAACCTTTCAAACAAAACTAAATATACCCCTATGAGTCCAATAATTAAACCAATCCATTGTTTTCTAGATACCCTCTCATGAAGAATTATTCCAGCCATGAAAGCCATTCCTAATGGCTGAAGACCAATTATCATTGAGGATAATCCAGCCGGCATTCCCCACTTAATGGCCTGAAAAACACCTCCAAGATATATCCCATGAATCAATACTCCGGCGAATATTAGATGAAAAAATGCAGATCTAGAGCTTGGCCAACTGCTTTTATTGATTCGTAATATAAAAAACAAAACTATTAATGTAAGCGCAGTGCGATATGCTAATAAAGTGAATGGTTCTGCATATGGAAGGCCGTATTTGGCGGCCAAAAAACCTGTACTCCATATCCAAACAAAAAGCCATGGAGTGAAGCGTGTACTTAAAGTAAGGTTTTTCATAAAAAACACCAAAAATTCATTTACTTAATAAATCACTAATTAAAATTACTTAATTAATAAAGAATCGATTTTATACAAAATAGCTCTATAGCGCTCAAAAAACGTAACACGAGCAAAACTTTGATTAGACTATAATATATGTTGTAATTCTTTCAGAAACCCGTCAGATTTTGACTATTTCGCTTGAATAAAGTTTCCCAATTTTAAATAATTTTATGAAGCAATTTTTTTCTATCATTCTGCTTTTGATCCTTGTCCCTCTCTCAGCAAGCTGGGCTGAAACTCTTTCAGTTGATAAAGAATCTACTCTAAGTGAAAGCAACCAATCATCAATTTTATTGCAGGGTGAAAATAATCTAGGTTTTGAAAAACGTCCAGTAAAAGTAAATGAGGCTTTCAAGTTAAGCGCTATTTCGGTTGATGAAAATACAATTGCTGTGAGATGGATTGTTAAAGAAAACTATTACCTCTATAAAGATAAAATTTCTTTTTCAGTCAAAGGGGCAATAATTGAAGATGCTCTGTTTCCAAAGTCAAAATTAAAAGTTGATGAGTTTTTTGGTGAGGTCAATATTTACAATTCATCCGTGGAGGTTATTCTTTCGCTTACCGACATTGTTAGCAACAAAGTTATATTAACAGTAGAACACCAAGGCTGCTGGGAAGGTGGAGTTTGTTATCCCCCTAAGAGCGATACTATTCAAGTTGATTTCAATGGAACTCAAGCATTCTCTTCTCAAGATAATAGTCAAATAACAAAGTCAGAAAAAAGTGCCAATGAAAAGTTTCAACAAGGCGGTTTAACTTTATTAATTGCAGCTTTTTTGGCTGGCTTGGCTCTTTCTTGGACACCTTGTGTATACCCAATGGTCCCAATACTGTCTGGAATTATTATTGGGCAAAAGAAAGCTCCAAGCACTCCAAGAGCTATCTTGATGTCAGTTGTCTTCGTTTTTTCAATGTCTCTCGCTTATGCTTTGATTGGAGCAACAGCAGGCTACTTTGGAGCTGGCATAAATATTCAGGCGATAATGCAAACTCCCTGGGTCTTAATTGTTTTCAGTTTAATCTTTCTATTCTTAGCATTTTCAATGTTTGGATACTATGACATTCAACTACCCTCTAAATTGCAGGTCAAGATTACAAACCTAAGTAACAGGCAAACGAGTGGGGATTTCATTGGTGTTAGCATCATGGGCTTCCTTTCTGCCCTAATTGTTGGTCCATGTGTTACGCCATTCCTTGCAACTGCTTTAAGTTATGTTATTGCTGGAGGAAGTGCTGCTAAAGGAGCTGCTAGTCTTTTTGCAATGGGGCTGGGAATGGGCATCCCTTTAATAATAATTTGTGGCTGGGGTGTCAATGCACTGCCAAAAGCTGGACTATGGATGGAAAACGTCAAGAAAATTTTTGGTCTTTCAATGATTGCTGTTTCTCTGTATTTACTGGATCGAATTCTGAGTCCACTTTTATCTCTAATTCTATGGTCACTCCTATTCACTCTAGGGCCAATTATGCTTGGTGTTTTTAACAAAATCACTAAACCTATTAGCTTCTGGAGTTTGCTATTTAAAGCAACATGTTTGATTTTCTTAGCTTATGGCGTCTTGCTATGGCTATTGGTGGCAAAAGGTGGTGGTGATATTCAGAAACCTCTTGACTCAATCATTTATGGGGACAGCATAGATTCATCAAATAGTGTCGACTTTCAGGTAATTACAGATGAAGATGAATTTAATAAATTATTAGCTATAACTTCAAACAATAACAGCCTACTGGTCATTAAGTTTTATGCAGAATGGTGTATTTCTTGCAACAAGCTAGAGAGGGTTGTATTCTCAAACAGACAAGTCAATGAGGCTCTTGCAGATTCTCTTAAACACACATTAGACGTTACTGAGAATAATCGCTTTAACCAGTCGATGCTTGCAAGATTCTCACTTGTTGGACCACCCGCCATATTATTTTTTAAAAATGGCATCGAGCTTAGAGACCAAAGAATTATTGGTGAATTTAGCGCTAAAGAGTTTGTAGCCCACATAAATAATCTGCAATAAATATTTATTAATTTCCTCTAAAAGCTTCGAATTGTAGCTATATTTGATTAAATAGATGTTAAAATACTTCTTAGTTACTTACAGTTAAAATCTAGTCTTAAAGGCTTATTTATTATATTTTTAAGCCAAAACATGAACTTGCAATCATTGCCTGCCTTAATGGCCGCAATGTGAATTTGTATTTAGATTCAAAAAACTAGTTGCAAAGGATAATAAAGGGGAACGTAAATGGATATTCGAAAAGTTAAAAAGCTAATGGAGCTTCTAGAGGAATCTGGAATGTCAGAAATTGAAATTAAAGAAGGTGAAGAGTCAGTAAAAATTTCTAGATATGGAAATTCGCCTGCACCAAGTCACTCTTTTGTTCAGCAACAAGCGCCTACTTCATTGCCTCCAGTGGTTGCGGCTCCAGCAATTGTAGATGAGCTCTCAACTATTGGTCAGTCTTTAACATCTCCCATGGTAGGGACCTACTATTCAGCCCCATCTCCAACTGCAAAGCCTTTTGTTACAATTGGCCAGCACGTAAAACAGGGCGACACCATTGGTATTGTTGAGGCCATGAAGATAATGAACCAAATTGAAGCTGAGAAGTCTGGAACAGTCCTTCAAATTCTTGTTAAAGATGGTGAAGCTGTAGAATTTGGACAACCGCTAATCATAGTCGAATGAGCTCAATAAAAAAAGTTTTAATTGCTAACCGGGGTGAAATTGCACTTCGAATTCTTAGAGCTTGCAAAGAACTTGGAATCCAAACTGTAGCAGTATATTCAACAGCAGATAAAGACTTAAAGCACGTTCGTTTAGCTGATGAAGCCGTTTGTATTGGGCCACACCCATCTATCAAAAGCTATCTAAATATTCCAGCTATTATAAGTGCGGCTGAGGTAACACATTCTGATGCAATACATCCAGGATATGGATTTCTTTCTGAAAGCGCCGATTTTGCTGATCAAGTTGAGCAAAGTGGCTTTATCTTTATTGGTCCACACGCAGAAAATATAAGAGTTATGGGGGACAAGGTAGCTGCCATTGAGGCAATGCAAAGCTCTGGCGTACCTTGTGTTCCAGGATCCAATGGAGCATTAGATGACAACGAACAAAGAAGCATTAAAATTGCCAGAGAAATTGGCTTACCAATAATAATTAAAGCTTCTGGTGGTGGTGGTGGCCGAGGAATGCGAGTTGTTGACTCTGAAGATGACTTAGCTGACTCAATAAGGCTCACTCAATCTGAGGCGTTAAGCTTTTTTGGTAATGGTGAAGTTTATATGGAAAAATTCTTAACGACACCTCGCCATGTTGAGATTCAAATTCTAGCGGACCAGCATGGAAATGCAGTTCACCTTGGTGAAAGAGACTGCTCAATGCAAAGGCGTCATCAAAAAGTTGTAGAGGAGGCTCCTGCACCAGGAATCTCTCCAAAATTACGAAATAAAATTGGCAATATTTGTGCTGAAGCTTGTAAAAAAATTAACTATCGTGGAGCTGGGACCTTTGAATTTCTTTTCGATAATGATGAGTTTTACTTTATTGAAATGAACACTAGAGTTCAGGTTGAGCATCCAGTAACTGAAATGATCACTGGTGTTGATATTGTCCGTGAACAAATCTTAATTGCTGGTGGTGATAAGTTATCAATAACTCAAGATCAAGTTGAAATTAAAGGTCATGCTATTGAATGTAGAATTAATGCTGAAGATCCCGAAACTTTTATGCCTTCACCAGGAAAAATTACACAGTACCATGCTGCTGGTGGTCTTGGAGTTAGAATAGACTCTCACATTTATAATGGCTATAATGTCCCGCCATACTATGACTCTATGATTGGAAAAGTGATTACTTTTGGCGACAATCGAAATAATGCAATTATTAAGATGCAAAATGCTCTTGATGAGATGGTTATTGATGGAATAAAAACAAATATTCCACTTCAAAGAAAAATTATGGCCGATAAAGTGTTTAGGAAAGGTGGTATGAATATTCACTATCTAGAAAAGATGCTTGGGGATGAAGAATAATGAAAATTAAAGTTGGAATAATTGGTGGTTCAGGATATACCGGTATTGAACTATTGCGTATTATCCATCAACATCCACTTGCAGAAGTTACCTCAATTACATCAAGGGCTCTTCAAGGTAAAAAAATATCAGACGTTTTCCCCAACATGCATGGTCTCTCAGAGTTGGTATATTCACTTCCCGATGATAAAGCCTTATTTGAATGTGATATTGTTTTCTTTGCAACGCCTCATGGGGTTGCAATGGATAATGCTGAATCTTTTCTTGAAAAAGGTGTCAAAGTTGTTGATTTGGGTGCTGACTTTAGGATTAATGATGCTGACTTATGGTCAGATTGGTACAAAATGGAACACTCACAGCCTTCACTTCTTGAGGAGGCAGTATATGGTCAGCCTGAAATTAGAAGGGATGCTATAAAAAATGCACGACTAGTTGCAAATCCTGGATGTTACCCAACAGCCGTTCTTCTGGCCTTAAAGCCTCTTCTTGAGAATGGCTTAATTGATGCCTCAAGCATAATTGCAGACTGCAAATCTGGAGCTAGCGGTGCGGGAAGAATTGCCAACCAAGCAACTCTTCTTTGTGAAATAACTGAAAGCTTTAAGCCATATGCAGTTAGTGGTCACAGACACTTTCCTGAAATAAAGCAAGAGCTAGAACTTATTGCTGGAAAGCCAGTTGGGTTAACTTTTGTCCCTCACTTACTACCTATGATCCGAGGCATAGAGGCTACTATTTATGTTGACCTTGTTGATCCAACTGTCAATGTTAGACCTTATTTCGAAAATGCCTACAAAAATGAAGAATTTGTTAAAATACTCCCTGAAGGTACTTATCCTGAAACGCGTTCAGTTAAATCATCGAACTATTGTCAAATTTCAATTCAGTATATTGAACACAGCAATAAACTAGTAATTATGTCGGTTATTGACAACTTAGTTAAGGGTGCTGCGGGACAAGCAATCCAAAATATGAACTTAATGTTTGGACTTGCAGAGCAGGAAGGACTTACACAGATTGGTTTACTGCCTTAAAAGCAGTCTATATATAATAATTTGGAGATAACCTATGGTTACCGCTGAAATTCAAGATGAGGCTGATATAGTTTTTAGTGATAGTGCTGCAAGCAGAGTGGCGCAACTCATCAAGGAAGAAAAAAACCCGGCCTTAAGGCTTCGAGTTTATATTACTGGTGGTGGATGTTCAGGCTTCTCCTATGGCTTTGCTTTTGATGAAAATCTTAAAGAAGGCGATAGTGGAGTTAATAAACAGGGGGTTGAGTTAGTTATCGACCCAATGAGTTATCAGTATCTTATGGGTTCAACAGTAGACTATCTTGAGGATCTCCAAGGAGCAAGATTTATTGTAACTAATCCTAATGCCAAAACCACATGTGGTTGCGGATCTTCTTTTTCAATTTAATAATAATATTATGACCGAATATATTCCAGGCCTAGCAGGCGTACCAGCAACTAAATCAGCAATTTCTTCAATCGATGGAGAAAAAGGAATACTTGCTTATAGAGGCTACTCCATTCAAGATCTCGTCGAGCATTCCTCATTTGAAGAAACCGCTTTGTTGTTGATGAATGGTGAACTACCCTCACCTAATGAGCTGTCAAACTTTAAAAATATTTTACAAAAAAGAAATGAAGTAAAACGAAAAATCCGCCATTTACTTTGGTCGCTTCCACCAACTGGACACTCAATGGATGTGCTTCAAACTGCAATGGCCGCAATGGCTACTTTCTACCCAGATGCTGGCGCATCTGAACCAGACTCAGCCTATACTCAAAATGCGCTTATTAAAATAATCTCAAATATGAGCACTTTGGTTGCAATGTGGACTCGCATTAGTAGAGGATATGATCCGATTCCTCCAAGCAACAAAATGTCTTATGCTGAAAATTTTATGTACATGTGTTTTGGAGAGGAGTCTGATCCAGAAATTGTTAATCTTTTAGATGCCTCCTTAATTTTACATGCCGAGCATACAATCAATGCCTCCACTTTTTCTACCATGGTAACAGCGTCTACTCTTGCCAATCCTTTTTCTTCAATAGCATCAGGAGTTGGAACTCTCGCAGGACCCTTGCACGGTAATGCAAATGAAAATGTGCTTCTTATGCTTGATGAAATTGGTTCTGCAAAAAATGCCCGCCCTTGGATTGAAAATAGACTCAAAAATAAACAAGTTATCTGGGGAATGGGTCATCGTGAATATAAAACCAAAGATCCTAGAGCCACAATTCTTGAGAAAATGATTAAAACTTATATTAAGAAAAATGGCCTCAACTTATCTAACAGATTCGAAACAGCACTTGAAGTTGAAAGCATCTGTGAGGAGTTATTGTCTCAAAAAGGCGTCTATCCCAATGTTGACTTTTATTCTGGCATCCTTTACTCAGAAATATTTAACTTTACCAAAGAACACTTTACTCCTATTTTTGCCATGGCTCGTTCAGCTGGATGGGTAGCTCATTGGCATGAGCAGGTTAGTCACAATAGAATCTTTAGGCCGACACAGATATATACTGGTGCTGACTTTAGGGACTACCCCTCTAGTTAATAATGGACAAGACTACGCACTTTGGCTTTAAACAGGTCGACGTTGAAAAAAAACAAGGCCTAGTTAAGGGTGTATTTGACTCAGTTGCAGGCAAATATGATCTCATGAATGATGTCATGTCAATGGGAACCCACCGCCTGTGGAAAAACTACACAATCTCTAGTAGCAATGTATCAGAAGGAGATCATGTTCTTGATATTGCTGGAGGAACAGGTGATCTAGCTATAAAGTTTAGAAAAAAAGTGGGCGAATCTGGAAGAGTTATCTTATCTGACATCAATGGCTCAATGCTTAATGAGGGCAGAAAAAATCTTTTGAATCATGGCATTATTGATGTGGACTTTGTTCAGGCCAATGCTGAATCTCTTCCATTTGAAGACAACACATTTGATTGTGTAAGTATTGCGTTTGGCTTGAGGAATGTAACAAATAAAGATGTTGCCCTTCAGCAAATGTATCGTGTTTTAAAAAAAGGTGGCACATTACTGATTTTGGAGTTTTCTAAAGTTGAAAATGAGATGCTTAAAAAAATATACGATTTATACTCGTTCAACGTTATACCAAAATTTGGTGAATTCTTTGCCAATGATGAAGATAGTTATCAATACCTTGCGGAATCAATTCGCAAACACCCTGATCAAGAAACACTAAAGTCTATGGCGCTTGATGCTGGGTTTGGTTTTTGTGAGTATCACAATCTTACTGGTGGCATAGTCGCACTTCATAAAGCAATCAAAACTTAATTACTATGTTTCGCCTCGCTATTGAAAAAGCTCTTAACCACATGATAAATGTTAATGAAATTAACATAACACGCCTCGATAATAGTCTGGTTAGTGTATATGTTGATGATATCGATTTAAGACTTTTTTTTCTGTGTCTAAATTCTCGCATTTTCGTCATAGAAAATAGTGAGCAAAAAAATACTAATGTTGATATCACTCTCAATAAAAAAGCTTTTTTAGCTTTATTTAAAGGCGTATCTTTTGAGGATTTAATTGAAAGCGAAGACATTGAAATTAACGGAAGTATCAAAACAGCACAGCAGTTGGCGGACTTATTTGCATTATCATCTATTGACATAGAAGAGCTTATTTCTCAATATACTGGGGACATTATTGCGCATAAGCTTGGACAAACAATAGATAGAATTAAAGGCTCATCATCTCAGGAAAAGGATTCATTTGTTGAAAACTTAAAAAATGAATTTACCACTCTTTTGATTGCCCCTAGTCGGTCTAAACTGTTTAAAAAAGGACGCTCTAGATGAAAAGCTTTTTTCGCTTCCTTGGCATATCAAGAACTCTAATTCGGTATCGATTAGATCACCTTATATTATCTACTTCGCTCTTAAAAAGCCTCAAGCCACTAATTTATTTGACGCCATGGCATTACTTTCCGAGCAAAAAACTTACTCGAGGTGAAAGAATTCGCCTTGCACTCGAAGAACTAGGCCCAATATTTATAAAATTTGGCCAAACGCTCTCAACTCGAAGAGACCTTCTTCCAGAAGATATAGGTAATGAATTAGCAAAACTCCAAGATAAATGCCCTCCCTTTCCTTCTAAAGACTCTAAGTCGATTATTGAAAAAGCCCTGGATGAAAGCGTCTCAACCCTATTTGCATCTTTTGATGATGAGCCCTTAGCCTCAGCATCTATTGCACAGGTTCATAGTGCGATTACTCATAATGATGAAGAAATTATTATTAAGGTTGTTCGCCCAGGAATAGAAAAACAAATTAAAAGAGATATTCGCCTACTTTATGCATTTGCAGGATTAGCTGAAAAGCATCCTGACGGCAAAAGACTGAGGCCAAGAGAAGCGGTGGCTGAATTTGAAACTATCATTTATAACGAACTTAATATGATGGTTGAAGCAGCTAATGCATCTCTACTTAGAAAGAACTTTAGTGACTCTAGCCTTCTTTATGTTCCAAAAGTACACTGGGATTATTGCCGCTCTAACATACTAGTAACAGAGCGCATTTATGGAACTCCAGTAACTAATATTGAGGCCTTAAAGAGTACTGATACAAACCTTCGAACTCTTGCTGAAAATGGTGTGGTGATTTTCTTCACCCAAGTGTTTAATCATAATTTTTTCCATGCTGATATGCATCCAGGAAACATTTTTGTTGGTGAAAATGATCAATATATTGGTGTTGATTTTGGAATTATGGGCACCCTAACAGAGGCCGATCAATACTATCTTGCTCAAAACTTTTTAGCGTTTTTTAATCAGGATTATAAAAAAGTAGCTCAAGTCCATCTTGAGTCAGGGTGGATACCAGAAGGAACAAACGTCTTAGAGTTTGAAAATGCCATTCGAAGTGTTTGTGAACCGATATTCGAAAAACCTTTAAGTGAAATTTCTTTTGGTCAAGTTTTATTAAGCTTACTAAAAGAGGCCAAACGTTTTGACATGGAAGTTCAGCCTCAACTTCTATTACTCTATAAAACGTTACTAAATATTGAAGGGTTAGGTCGAACTCTATATCCTGAACTTGACCTTTGGGCAACTGCAAAACCTTACCTTGAAAAGCTTGCCAAAGACAAATACAGCTTAAAAAACACTGTTAAAAAAATCTCTGCTCAACTCCCTGAGCTTATTTTAGAATTACCTGAAATCCCTATGTTGGTTATTAACGCTTTAAAACAAATTGAAAAAGGCTCGCTTAAACAAGAAAATTCAAAAAAACAAACAGAAGCGATTCTCTCTCAACTTCGAGAAAATTCTCTAAGGGAGCGTGCGACTATTATTGCAATATCGCTTCTTGCACTCACAGGGTTCCTTGTTACTCAATCAATCTGGACTTATGCAGCAGTAAGTGCATTTGCCAGCCTTATATTCTGGTTTAAATCTCGCTAAAGAAACTCAACAAGACCTAAAAATTGGAAGTTTTATAGTTTTAGTCATCTAGTAAAAAAGTTGGCATCTTGTAGTACATATCAACTGAGTTGTCTATTATTTTTACTTTTTTTTCAGCACCTTGTTCCCAACATTTAACTGATGTAATCATTGCGTTTTGAGATAAAACCAAAACCTTGCTAAGCGGAGGAGTGGCTATGCCGTTTGAAACCTTTATTGGCTTATCATTTTTATCATAAATGGTACACTTAATACTTCTAACTTCATTAGTACTGATGAAAATTGAAGTGCTATCAGTTAGTTCTTTTCTCTCAAAAGAAAAGCTCTCAACTATAATTCCATCGGTCTCTCCATCAATTGTAGCCATTTTATTAATTTCATCAGCAGAAATTGAAAAGGGCATTAAAAAAAGTACAATTAGGAATAATTTTGTCATAATAAGTGAATCAAAGCATTAGACAAAAAAGTTAGGCATTGATTAGGAGCTCTTTATGCTGTGACTATATTAAGCTGATCAACCATTATTGTTGTCTGATATCTCTCCATTTTCCAAAAAGTACTCTGCTACTCTCACGCCATCTTCATAGAAAATAGATTTACCATTAAGAATACCATTTTCATATTCTTGCTCAGACTCTAAAAGACCATCTTCATTCCAAGCAGTTAGAACTCCTTCAAGTTTATTATCCTCATAAAAACCTGCTGAAGCTTTCTTCCCATTCTCATACCAATAAGTTAGCGTGCCTTCAAGCTCATTATTTTCATAGAACCCCTCTGAAGCTTTTTTGCCACTTTCATACCAATAAGTTTCTCTACCATATTTAATGCCGTCTTTATAAGTTGTCTCTAGCCTCATGCCATTATCTAAATTTTGAGTATGGAGTCCATTTATATTTTTATTCATAATAAGATTATATTTGATTTTGCCTTAAAGTCCAAATTTCGTTTGATGCCTGAGTGCGCCTCTAATGATGACTATAGCAAAAGAAATTCGGGTAAAATGATGCTCCAGCCTATCTGGTCGCAAGACGGGCAATATTGGTTACACCACAAAACGTGGTGTTTTTTTATTTATTGGAGAACTCAAAATGAGTATTACTGTAAACGCATTAGAGCGTAAAGATCAAGGGAAAGGTGCGAGCCGCCGCTTGAGAAAAGAAGAAAGAGTACCAGGTATCGTTTATGGTGGAACTAAAGCCCCACAGATGGTAACACTTAACATTCATGAAATCACCCACTTACTAGAAAATGAAAATACATTCACTTCTGTACTAGATTTGATGGTTGATAAATCAAAAGAATCTGTTGTTTTAAAAGACATTCAGCGTCATCCTGCAAAAAATACTGTCCAACATATGGATTTTTTACGAGTAGACGCAAAACATGCTCTTGTTACAATGACTCCATTACACTTTATTGGAATGGATGAAAATGAGGCATTAAGATTAGGAAATATGCTGAATCAATTCGTTGTTTCGGTTGAAATCTCATGCTTACCGCAAGACCTTCCAAATGGTATTGATGTAGATGTTACCAACCTTGAAATTGGTGATCATCTAACACTAACTAATCTTATCTTGCCTAAAGGTGTTGTAATTACTTCACTTCAACATGAAGATGTTGAGGCACATGATCAAACTGTATGTTCTGTCACGGAACCTAAAGTTATCGTAGAGGAAGAGGAAGAAATTTTAGAGTCTGATGATTCTGAAACAGAAGGCGAAGAGGGTGAATCTGATCAGGGCTCTGAAGATTCAAAAGATGGTGACGAAAAAGAATAAAACGTTGCCAGCCTTATTGGCTTAATAATCACTTAAACGAAGCGTTGTAATGATTAAATTAATTGTTGGACTGGGAAACCCAGGAAAAGAATATCAAGGACATCGTCACAACGCCGGCTTTTGGTTTGTTGATTCATTAGCTAGTGTATTAAGCTCCAAATTTAATGGTCAGTCTAAGTTTCTAGGTGAAACTTCAACCATTAACTTTGGCTCTAAAAAAGTTCACCTTCTCAAGCCTCAGACCTTTATGAATAATTCTGGTGGCTCTATCAAAAGCTTATTGAGTTATTACAACATCAAACCTGAAGAGACTCTTGTGATTCATGATGAGTTAGATTTGCCTGTTGGCTTAATCAAGCTAAAACTTGGTGGTGGACATGGTGGTCATAACGGCCTAAGAGACACAATTAAAGCACTTGATACGAATAATTTTTATCGTCTAAGAATAGGAATAGGTCATCCAGGAACAAAAAATGATGTTGTAGATTTTGTTTTAAGCTCTCCAACTAGCTCTGAATTAAAACTAATTGAACAAGGAATGATAGAAGCATCAGGCATTATTGAAATGCTAGTTGATGGAGATTTTGAAGCAGCTATGAAGGCCCTTCATTCCTTATAATGGAGCAAGAAGATGGGATTTAAATGTGGCATAGTAGGGCTTCCAAATGTAGGTAAATCAACACTATTCAATGCGCTAACAATGGCGGGCATAGATTCAGAAAATTACCCTTTTTGTACGATTGAGCCAAACGTTGGCATCGTGCCTGTTAATGATCCTCGATTACAAGCATTAGCAAATATCGTTACTCCAGAAAAAATTTTACCAACCACAATGGAGTTTGTAGATATTGCTGGATTAGTTGAGGGTGCTTCAAAAGGTGAAGGACTAGGAAATCAATTTCTTTCAAATATTCGTGAAACAGATGCAATCTTGCACGTTGTTCGATGCTTTGAAAATGACGACATCATTCACGTTTCAAATAAAGTTGACCCACTTGATGACATAGATACAATTAATACGGAGCTTGCCTTATCCGATCTTTTTAGCGCAGACAAGGCCTACCAAAAAGCTTTAAAAAACTCCAAATCAGGGCAAAAAGAAGGCCTGCCTTTAAAAAACTTGCTTGAAAAAATCCTACCAACTCTTGAAGAAGGTCATGCAGTTAGATCTCTTGTCTTTACTGAAGAAGAGGAAAAGCTAGTTAAGGGCTTGCAATTGCTTACTTCAAAGCCAGTTCTTTATGTTGCCAATGTAAGTGAGAATGGATTTACAAATAATCCTCACTTATCTGCATTAACGAACTATGCAGATAATGAAAATAGTCAAGTTGTTGCAGTATGTGCAGATATTGAGTCTGAAATTGCTGAGCTTGATGACGAAGATAAGCAAGGTTTTTTAGATGAGATGGGGCAATCTGAATCTGGTCTTGATCGCTTAATTAAAGCGGGATATAGGTTACTAGGTCTTCAAACATATTTTACTGCAGGCGTTAAAGAGGTTAGAGCCTGGACAATAAACATTGGAGATTCTGCTCCAATGGCCGCGGGTAAAATACATGGTGACTTTGAAAAAGGCTTTATTAGAGCTGAAACAATTTCATATGAAGACTTTATTCAATATAAAGGCGAAAAAGGGTCAAAAGATGCTGGCAAGTTGCGCTCTGAAGGAAAGGAATATATTGTTAAAGATGGTGATGTAGTTCACTTTTTATTTAATGTATAACTGTTAATTTTTCAATGCAAAATACAAAACTACTTTTAATTTTAGATGGCTGGGGCTATTCTCAAAACTCTGAGAATAACGCAATAGCAATGGCTAATACCCCTAACTGGAATCATCTTATTGATACCTACCCTAATACGTTAATTGGAACCTCTGGAAAAAGTGTTGGACTGCCGGAAGGCCAAATGGGCAATTCAGAAGTAGGCCACTTAACAATTGGTGCGGGAAGAATTGTTGAGCAAGATTTCACCAGAATAGGTAATGACATTAAAAGTGGTGCTTTTTTCAGTAATAAAAATTTGTGCAAAGCACTTGACTCTGCTAAGGCTAATAATAAAGCAGTGCATATTCTTGGACTCTTATCTGATGGAGGAGTTCACTCGCACCAAGACCACATTTATGCGACTCTTGAGCTGGCAAAACAAAAAGGCTGCCAAGAGGTTTATTTTCATGTCTTTACAGATGGGCGTGATACGCCGCCAAACAGTGCCTCAAAATTTATTGAACTGCTGGAGTTAAAAATCTCTGAGCTAAATGTAGGTAAAATTGTCTCAGTAGTAGGCAGGTTCTATGCAATGGATCGAGACAATCGCTGGGAGAGGGTTTCAAAAGCTTATGAATTAATATCTTCTGGAAAAGGAGATCGTAAAGCAGATTCTGCAAAAAATGCAATCCAAATGGCCTATGAAGAAGGCGAAAATGATGAGTTCATTGCCCCTACAATTATTGGTGAGCCTGTAAAAATTAATAATGGCGATACAGTAATCTTTATGAATTATCGCGCAGATCGTGCAAGAGAAATAACTCAAGCCCTAACTTCAGAAATATTTGATGGATTTGATAGGCATACGTTCAAAAAATGCAATTTTATTTGCCTCACAGAGTTCAAGAAAGACTTTAATCTTATTTGCGCTTATCCTCCAATATCTGTCTTTAACACTCTGGGTTACTATATTTCAAGCCTTGGTTTTAGTCAGCTTAGAATTGCTGAAACTGAAAAATATGCGCACGTTACCTTTTTCTTTAATGGGGGCGTTGAGACAATACTTGCTGGAGAAGAAAGAAAGCTTATTCAATCGCCTAATGTAAAAACTTATGATTTAAAGCCAGAAATGAGTGCATATGAGTTAACTGAAAATCTTATTTCAGCACTTAAATCCCAAAAACATAAACTGGTTGTTTGTAATTTTGCCAACACAGACATGGTTGGGCACACTGGGAACCTTGAGGCAGCCATTAAAGCTGTTGAAGCAGTCGATAGCTGTTTAGGAAAAATTCACCAGGCATGTCTAGAGTCTGAAACCGAAGTCCTAATTACTGCAGACCATGGAAATGCAGAACAAATGTTAGACCCTGAAACGCAAAAAAACCATACTGCACATACAACTAATCCAGTCCCTTTAATATATGTTGGGAAAAGGAAAAGCTTACTTTTAGGTCCACATGTTGGTACACTTGCAGACCTAGCGCCTTCGCTTTTGGAGCTTATGGAAATTGAACAGCCAAAAGAAATGACAGGCCAAAGCCTTTTTATAGAATAAACGGAGACTAAAATGAAGCAACCAAACTTTATCGCCCCCTCAATACTTTCAGCAGATTTTGCTAAGCTTGGAGAAGAGGTTGACAATGTTTTAGTTGCTGGTGCCGATATTGTTCATTTTGACGTCATGGATAATCACTATGTACCAAACCTTACAATTGGGCCTTTAGTTTGCGAAGCACTGAGAAATCATGGTGTTACTGCACCAATCGATGTCCACCTAATGGTAAAGCCAGTCGACAGAATTATTCCTGACTTTGCAAAAGCGGGGGCTTCTTACATCACATTTCACCCCGAAGCATCTGAACATATAGACCGCACAATAGGGCTTATAAAAGAAAATGGCTGTAAAGCAGGTTTAGTTTTTAACCCAGCAACTTCACTTCACTATTTAGAGCATGTAATCGATCAACTTGACATGGTACTGCTAATGTCAGTAAATCCAGGATTTGGAGGTCAATCTTTCATAGCCTCGTCTTTAGAAAAATTGAAAATTGTAAGAAAATTAATTGATGAAAAAGGCCTTAGCACAAGACTTGAGGTTGATGGTGGTGTTAAAGTTGATAACATTCAAGAAATTGCAGCAGCTGGTGCTGATACATTTGTCGCCGGGTCAGCAATTTTTAATACTGAAAATTACAAGTTAACGATTGACAAAATGCGCAAAGAGCTGGCTTTAGCTAAATAACCTTTAAGACAAAATTTAAACCACCTCAATAGCCAGTTGTGAGAAAATATTCTCTTTGTTTTTTTAAACTGAGCATTTATGGGAAAGTCATCCTTTTTTGGTCCTGAAACAATATCTTTACATTCTGGTTATCAGCCAGAACCGTCTTTTGGAAGCAGAGCAGTTCCTATATACCAAACCACCTCTTATGTTTTCGAAACAGTTGACGATGCTGCAGCTCTTTTTAATATTGAAAAAGGTGGTCACATATATAGCCGAATAACCAATCCAACGGTTGCGGTTTTAGAGCAGCGAATCGCTGCACTTGAAGGTGGTGTTGGAGCTATTTGTACTGCTTCAGGCATGAGCGCACTTTTTGTTACTTTTATTAGCCTGTGTTCTGCAGGAGATCATATTGTAAGTGCGTCACAAATTTATGGCTCAACAGGAACACTTCTAAAACACACTCTTAAAAGGTTTAACATAGAGTGTACCTTTGTTTCTATAAATGATGAAAAAGCGCTAAAAGGTGCAATACAAGAAAATACTAAGCTTGTGTTTTGTGAGTCAATAGGAAATCCAGGGCTTGAGGTTTCTGACCTTCCTAAAATTGCTGAAATCGCTCATCAAAATAACTTGCCGCTTGTTGTGGATGCTACTTTTTCTACGCCTGTATTATGCAAACCTTTTGAGCACGGCGTTGATGTTGTTGTTCACTCAGTCACAAAATGGATTGGCGGACATGGGGTTGCTGTTGGAGGGGTAATAGTTGATGGCGGCTCTTTTGACTGGGGTTCTAGCAACAAACACCCAACCCTAACAACGCCTTATGAGCCATTTCATGGTATAAATTTTTGGGAAGAATTTGGTCCATCTGCCCTATCAATGAAAATTAGGGCAGAATCAATGCGTGATTTTGGTCCAGCAATGAGCCCTCATAGTGCATTTTTGATTCTTCAAGGAATAGAAACCCTTACCCTTAGAATGAATCAACATGTAAAAAATGCAGTTAAACTCGCAAAGTGGCTACTAGAACAATCCGCTGTTATGTGGGTTAACCATCCAGATTTACCTGAAAACCCAACTTATGAAATTGCTCAAAAGCTATTTCCAAATGGTGCTGGCTCTATGCTATGCTTTGGAGTCAAAGGTGGCAGAGAAGGTGGCGCGGCATTTATCAACGCACTAAAATTATCATCTAATTTAGCAAATGTTGGTGACTCAAGAACCTTAGTCCTTCATCCAGCTAGTACAACTCAATCGCGCCTTGATGAAGAAGCAATGAAAGCAACTGGGAGTAGTGTTGACTTAATACGTGTATCTGTTGGAATAGAATCTGTATCAGATATTATTAGTGACTTCAAATCTGGACTTAAAGCAGTAGAAAA
The DNA here is from genome assembly GCF_048085745.1 of Candidatus Pseudothioglobus sp. Uisw_086. Lineage (GTDB taxonomy): Bacteria > Pseudomonadota > Gammaproteobacteria > PS1 > Pseudothioglobaceae > Pseudothioglobus. Next base: position 1,731,063 of record NZ_CP159803.1, read on the forward strand.
GGCAATTTCGTAATGAATATTGTTGTTGATGGAGAAAATATTTTTGTAGCCACTGGCGGCTGTGTATTTGATCCTAAAAAGCCTACTGTAGTGTTTGTTCATGGAAGTGGACTAGACCATAGATCTTGGGCCCTTCAGGCCAGATGGTTTGCTTTTCATGGTTTTTCAGTATTCGCACCTGACCTTCCAGGTCATAGCCTTTCAGAAGGCAAGCCTTTAAAAACAATTGAAGGGATGGGCAAATGGCTTGGAAAAACTCTTAAACTAGCAGGCTGTGAATCAATACATCTTGTTGGCCACTCTCAAGGATTTCTTGTTGCTTTAGAGACAGCCAGTTCTTTAGGGGCAAAACTAAAAACACTAACTGCTGTTGCAACAGCTGCCTCAATACCTGTTAACGAAGCTCTGGTTGACGCAGCCAAAAAGACACCTATTGATGCAGCTGATATGTTGCTCAAGTGGGGGTTTGGCTCTCAATCACAATCAGGTAGTAGTGCTGTTCCAGGAATGCAGCCTATTGGAATTGGTCGACAAATAATGGCTAATAATCCCCTAGCAGAAGATCTTATTGCTTGCACTGAATATAAAAATGGCATAAATTGTGCTAAAAATATCAACATTCCCTCTAACGTTATTCTCGCAACAGAAGACAAAAATACACCTCTTCGGTTCGGCTTAGAATTAGCTGAGCTGCTGAATGCTGAGACCACAACTATTTCTAATGCAGGCCATATGCTTCCAATAGAGTCTCCAAAAGATACTCTTGACGCCATTAAATCATTCATCTTAAAAAACTCTTCATGACAAATCAAATTAAAAAAGTTGGCGTTATTGGCGCCGGAACAATGGGGGCTGGAATTGCTGGTCAAGTTGCAAATGCTGGGGTAGAAGTTTGGCTTCTTGACCTTCCTAGTGAGGGTGAGAACGTAAATAGCTTAGCGGCTAAAGGCCTTGAAAGGCTTAAAGATCCAGATATGCCTGGCCTTATGAGTAAAGAAGCGGAAAGCCTTATAAGAATTGGAAACACTCGTGATCACTTCCATGAGCTTGAGGATTGCGACTGGATTGCTGAAGCTGTTGTAGAGAGGCTTGATATTAAGCAAGCCCTTTATCAAAAGTTAAATGAAAGCTGTAAAGAGTCAACGATTATTACCTCTAATACATCAACGATTCCTATTAGTCTTCTGACAAAAGGAATGCCAAAAAAGTTTTGTGAGCGCTTTGCAATAACTCATTTTTTCAACCCAGTTAGATTCATGAGATTACTTGAATTGGTGCGTGGTGAATTTACTAGAGATGAAGTAATTGATACTCTTGATTTATTTAGTGAAAAAATACTTGGAAAAGGTGTTGTCTCCTGCCTAGATACGCCTGGCTTTCTTGCTAATAGAGTTGGTGTTTTTGCTATCCAGTGTGCCCTTCATAAAGCCTTTGAATATAAACTATCGCCAACAGAAGCGGATGCTTTTTTTGGCAGACCTCTAGGTCTTCCAAAGACAGGAGTTTTTGGGCTATATGATTTAATAGGCATTGACCTTATGGCTGATGTTGTCAAAAGCCTCGTAAGTATACTGCCAGAAAATGATGCTTTTCATAAGTACTCGTCTCAAATTAAGTTTATGAGCAAAATGATTGCAAATGGCCAAACTGGAAATAAAAATGAAAAAGGTTTTTATAAACAAATTGGTGATGAAAGACAAGTAATTGATTTGTCGAATGGGAGTTACGGTCCTCATGAGCGCTTAAAAACCCCTCTTCTTGAAGAGGCAGAAAAAATTGGGATCTCTTTTATTATTAAAGACACAAGCCCGTATGGTCTTTATGTATGGGATGTTATTTCAGAAACGCTCTGCTATGCTGCTTCTCTGGTACCAGAGGTCACTGATGATTTAACGCAGATAGATGATGCTATGAAGCTTGGTTATAACTGGGTTCAGGGGCCATTTGAGCTGTTAGATGAAATTGGAATTGAGTACTTTGTTGACAGACTAAAAGCTGATGGTAGAGACGTTCCAGAGTTTCTTCTTAAGGGTATTAACAATAAATTTTATATCAATTCAAAATCTGGATTAAGCTCCCTTTCGCCTAGCGGCAATCTAAAACCAATTATCAGGCCAGATGGTGTGCTTAGATTTTCTGAAGTACGACAAACCCTCAAAGCAATCAATTCAAATGAGTCTGCTAGCTGGTTTGAATACGAAGGTGCAGCAATTGTTGAGTTTCACTCAAAAGCTAATGCTCTTGATAGTGGGTCTTTAGATATGATTTCTGATGCAATATCTGAGTCTGAAAAAAAGGGCTTACGAGGCGTGGTAATTCACAATGACTTCCAGCATTTCTCATGTGGGGTTAGTCTTTGGAGTGTTAGAAATTGCTTTGAAAAAAATGACTTTGATGCTCTTGATGCATTTCTTATTTACTTTCAAAACACAATGCTACAAATGAGAAATTCAAAACTACCTGTAATTGCTGCCCCTGTTGGCATGTCAATTGGTGGTGGCTTTGAAGTTGTCCTTCATGCTGATCATGTTGTTGGTCATGCTAACTCTGTCATGGGCCTTGTTGAGTCATTTATGGGGGTTGTTCCAGCTGGTGGTGGATGTAAAGAAACACTATATAGGTGGTCTGAAAGTCTAGGAGACGGTCGGAAAGGTGCCTGGAAATCATTTATGAATATTGGACTTGGTAGAAAAGCCAACTCTCCACAAGAAGCTGATGCCCTATCAATGAGAAGAGCTAATGATGTCTTTCATATGAATAGAGACCGCATACTGACTGGCGCACTTTCATCGATTGAGACAACCTCAAAAGCAAAAGCCCGAAATCCCCTCGCACTTTCTGGCGAAGATCACTTTGAAGAAATGCTGGAATGGCTTACAACAAATCATAAAAATGGCATTCTTACGCCACATGATGTGACTGTTGGAACTGAGATTGGAAGAATTATGACTGGTGGAAATTGTGCTTCTGGTACTATTTTTACTGAACAAGATATTTTAGATGCTGAGCGCTCTTCATTCCTCACTCTTGCTCAAACGCAAGAAACGCAAGCAAGAATTGTATCTATGTTAGATAATGGAATTACGCTTAGAAATTAACCGTTAATGCTATGAAAAAAAATCCTGCAAATTTTATACCTCTTTCACCGCTTTCGTTCTTACATAGAACAGCGGATGTTTATGGTCAGCACACTTCTGTAATTTATGAAAATAGAACTTACACTTGGAGTGAGTCAAGAGAAAGATGCGTTCGAATTGCCTCAAGTCTAAAAAGTTATGGCATAAAGCCAGGTGATACTGTCTCAGTACTGGCATTTAACACACCAGAAATGTTTGAATCACATTTTTCAATTCCAATGGCTGGTGCAATCCTAAACACTATAAATATTAGACTTGATGCCGCAACAATTGCATACATTTTTGACGACAGTAATGCAAAGATGCTCTTTGTTGACAGAGAGCTTTTTGCAGTTGCATCTGAGGCCCTCTCTATGACTTCAGTTAGTCCAAAAATAGTAGTAATAAACGATTCTTTTGCTGAATCACAGCCTGATATTTCTTCAGATATAACTGATTATGAATCTCTAGTTGTAAATGGAGATCCTCTCTATAACTGGCAAATGCCTGATGATGAGTGGAGCCCACTTTCACTCAGCTACACCTCTGGAACAACTGGAAAACCTAAAGGCGTCGTCTATCATCATCGTGGCTCTTATTTAATGAGTATGGGTACTGTGATTGGCTGGAGCCTTCCCAACCACCCGGTTTATCTCTACTCAGTTCCATTATTTCACTGTAATGGCTGGGGCCATGCTTGGACAATGGCTGCGATCGCTGGAACTATAGTTTGCCTCAGGACTTTTGCCCCTGAAAAAGTATTTAACCTCCTTGAACAGCATAATGTAACTCACTTTGGTGGAGCTCCTATAATGCTCAATATGCTTGCCAACGCGCCTAAAGAAACGCAAAAATATTTTGAGAGAGAAATTAAAGTAATGACTGCTGGCGCGCCTCCTCCTGCAAAGGTTTTAGAGAGCATGATGAAACTAGGATTTAATGTTATGCATGTATATGGATTGACTGAAACGTATGGACATATCCTTCAAGCCGCACCTCAAGCGTCTTGGCTTAATGAGAGTCCAGCCGAGCTTGCTAAATTAAGCTCAAGGCAGGGAGTAAGATTCCCAATGACCGAGGATGTTAGCGTCATTGATCAAGAGACTGGGCAGAGAGTTCCGCATGACGGAGAGGCGATTGGTGAAATTGTAATTCGCTGTAACACTTGTATGATGGGCTATTGGAACAGCCCCAAGGCAACAGAAGAAGCATTTGCAGGTGGCTGGTTTCATAGTGGCGACCTAGCAGTAATTCATAGTGATGGCTATATTCAAATTAAAGACAGATCAAAAGATATCATCATATCGGGTGGTGAGAATATTTCTTCCGTGGAGGTTGAAAATGTACTTTATCAACATCCTGCAGTCGGAGAAGCAGCAGTTGTAGCAATGCCAAATGAGACTTGGGGAGAAGTGCCGTGTGCATTTGTAGAACTCAAGTCTAACCAAGAGGCTTCTGAAGATGAGCTTATAGCCTTTTGCAAAAACAATATGGCTAAATTTAAAAGGCCAAAAAAAGTTGTCTTTGGGCCGCTGCCAAAAACCGCAACTGGGAAAATACAAAAACACGAGCTTAGAGCGTCAGTTAAAAACCTAGGAGAAGAATAATGTCATACTATACTGCGCCTGTAGAAGATATGAGTTTTGTATTAAAAGAAGTTGTTGAAATTGAAAAACTTTGTAATGAGATAGGCCTTGATGCTTCAACAGTTGACATAATTGATACTGTTTTAGATGCTGCAGGAAAGCTTGCAAAAGAAGAGATAGAACCAATTAACAAAACTGGTGACTCAGAGGGTTTAAAAATTGATAGCTCTGGCAAAATCACTACTGCAACTGGTTTTAAAGAGGCGTACCAGCACTTTGTTGAAGGAGGATGGGGCTCGTTACAATTCTCACCTAATTATGGAGGACAAGGCGTCCCTTTTGTCGTTGCTGCAAGCGTTCAAGAAATGTGGCATTCGGCAAACATGTCATGGGGTCTGTGCCCTCTCCTTACCCAGGGAGCAGTGGAAGCAATAACTCTAAATGCAAATGAGGAAATCAAACAGCGCTACCTTCCAAAGCTTATATCTGGTGAGTGGAGCGGCACGATGAATCTTACTGAAGGTGATGCAGGGACAGATGTTGGTTCGCTTAAAACGCGAGCAACTCCAAACGGTGATCATTATTTAATCCGTGGTCAAAAAATTTATATCACTTGGGGCGAGCACGATATGTCTGAGAATATCATTCATTTAGTGTTGGCCCGACTGCCAAACTCTCCTCAGGGTGTTAAAGGCATATCTTTGTTTTTAGTGCCAAAGATTCTTGTCAATGATGATGGCTCCCTTGGAGAGTCAAACGACTTAAAAGCATTATCAATTGAGCACAAAATTGGAATTCATGCTTGCCCGACATGCGTCATGAGCTATGGGGAAGAAGATGGGGCAATTGGCTACTTAGTTGGCGAAGAAAATAGAGGTATTCAGTGTATGTTCACAATGATGAATAATGCAAGACTCACAGTTGGACTCCAGGGAGTATCGGTTTCAGAACGCGCATACCAACAAGCACTTAGTTTTTGTAATGAACGCGTTCAAGGAATTGCTCCAGGATTTCAAGAGCCTGGTCCAATTGCTAGGCATCCTGATGTGCAAAGAATGTTAGCAAACATGAAATCCATTACCGAAGCATCGAGAGCTTTAGCCTATTCCGCTTGTGCAGAAGTTGACTATTCTGGAAGCGACTTGCCAGCAGAATTATTAGAAAAACATAAAAGGAAACTTGGAGTCTTAACGCCGGTTGTTAAGGGCTGGTGCACTGAAACCGCACAAGAGGTTGCCTCTGTAAGTCTTCAGTGTCACGGAGGAATGGGCTATGTTGAAGAGACTGGAATTGCTCAGATTTTAAGAGATGCACGCATACTTCCAATCTATGAAGGGACCAATGGAATTCAAGCAATGGACCTCGTTGGCAGAAAAATCATTAGCGATGACGGGCTTGGAGTTAGGGAGCTTATTTTAGAAATGCAAGAATGTGTAGAAGCCCCATCATTATCAAAGCTGATTTCCATGTCACAGATTGATCGGTTTAAAAAGTCTCTTGATGATCTTGAGGCTACTGTTTCGATTATTACTAAAAATTCTGAAGACAAAGAATTTACTGGAAAAATTGCCTTTGATACACTCATGATGATTGGAACTATTTCAGCAGCTTGGCAAATGCTTTTAAGCGTTGAGAGGGCATCATCTGCTTTTAAAAACAACACATCATCTTCTGAATTTTTAAAAGAAAAAACTGAAACTGCAAAACACTATCTAGACTTTATCATGCCAAGATATCTATCAAATTTTTCAACAATATCTGCGTGTACGAATTAATTACATTTACCCTATTGCAATAATATTGCATTTAGGATATATTATCCTGTTTTAATTAAACAGGACTCAAAAATGTTAAAACTTAGCTTTCTTTCGTTGCTATTAATTTCTTCTTTTGCAAGCGCAGAGGAAGAAAGGCGTGCAGATGCACATGCCCACGGACTAAACAATTTTTCAATGGTAATCAGTCAAAATCAAGTTGCTATTACTTATGAAATGCCAATAGTTCAACTACTTGATGAACATGACGAGCATGATGAGAATGATGAACATGACGAGCATGATGAGAATGATGAACATGACGAGCATGATGAGAATGATGAACATGACGAGCATGATGAGAATGATGAGAATGATGAACATGACGAGCATGATGAGAATGATGAACATGACGAGCATGATGAGAATGATGAACATGACGAGCATGACGAGCATGACGAGCATGACGAGCATGACGAGCATGACGAGCATGACGAGCATGATAAGTTAACCGTATCAGATGAATCATTAGCTGAATTTCAAAATTATTCACAATTATTTGCATTTCCTAAAGATGCTAATTGTGGCTTAGTTTCATTTAAATCTGAACTTCACAGTGTCTCAACAGAAGGAGATCACAAAGATGTCGAATTATCATATGAGTTTTCTTGCAATGAGCCAAGCCAATTAAAGAGCATTACCATTAATGCATTCAATCACTTCAGCGAACTAGAAAATTTATACTTCGAAGCAGTAATAAACAATAAAGCGCTAACAAAAAGCCTAAAATCTGACGTCGATAAAGTAATATTTTAAATGAGAATCTGATGTTAGAAACACTAGGACTGGAATACCATTATCAGCACGGTAAAAAAATTGTGTTTCCAGAAATAGAGGTTAAAAGGGGACAGCGATTATTGATTAGTGGCTTTTCAGGCTGTGGTAAAACTACTCTACTCAGCCTGATTGCTGGCGCCTTAAAACTTCAAGCTGGTGATATTAAGTTTGATGGCATTAATTACTCTTCAATGTCCTCCTTGCTTTTGGATAAATTTAGAGCAGATCACATCGGCTATATTTTTCAAACACTTAACCTTATTCCATTTTTAAGTGTTTCAGAAAATATAGCATTGGGTATTAGATTCTCTCAACCTAGAAAATCTAAAGTCAATGATCTAAATCAAGAAATCATTAGACTGGTCAAATCACTAGGGCTAGGAAAAGAGGTTTTAACAACCCCAGTAAACCGCCTAAGTGTTGGTCAGCAACAAAGAGTTGCAGTTGCTAGAGCTCTGCTTGGCAAGCCAGATTTAATTTTAGCTGATGAGCCAACCTCTGCTCTTGATACTGAAACGACTAAAAAATTTTTAAATGAGGTGATGGACGCCTTTGACTCAACCAAACAGGCAATAATTATGGTGAGTCATGACGCCTCTATTACACATTACTTTGACACTGTCATAGATTTGAATAAACAGCATGCTTAGTCTTTTGCTTAAATCAATGCGCTCAAGGATTATTCCGACATCGCTTGTGACGATATCTTTGATGGCTTCAATGGTTCTGCTATTAAGCATAGAGAGAATTCAACAAGGCACAGAGGAAGGCTTTAATCAAAGTATTTCAGGTGTTGATGCAATTATTGGACCAAGGTCGAGCTCTCTTGAATTGGTTTTATACACAGTTTTTCATCTTGGTAGGCCCACAAACAACATCACAACGAAGACTGTCTATGATATTAAGCAGAGAAGTGATATAAGTTGGCTGGTTCCAATTGCACTAGGTGATAGTCATAGAGGGTTTAGGGTTGTAGCGACTCAATCAAATTACTTTGAGCACATTAAATACGGCAACAATCAATCATTGATTTTTTTGAACGGAGTAGCATTTTCTGAACTATCGGAGGCAGTCTTGGGGTCTGATGTTGCTGAAAGACTTAATTATAATGTTGGTTCAGAAATTCAAATCACCCATGGCTCAGTTGAGTCAATAGGTAGCAAGCATGATGACTTTTCATTTAAGGTTACAGGGATTCTTAAGAAAACAGGAACCCCAATTGATCAAGCTATTTTTTTGGACCTAAAAGGCTATGAGCTGCTTCACCTTGGATGGATGAGTGGGAAAAAAGTATTCAGCCTTGATGATATTGACTTGTCGTCTCTGCCAGCTGGAGCTTTAGACCCAAAAACAGTTACAGCTGCTTTTGTGGGCCTTAAATCAAAGATAACTTTATTTAAATTTACCAAGAGTATTAGAGAATACTCGAAGGAGGCTATATCCGCTGTAATACCGGGCATAGCATTGTCAGAGCTTTGGTCAATTGTTGGGTTAGTTGATAAAGGATTTCAGCTTCTAAGCTGGATTATTATTGCAATCAGCCTCATAGCAATGGTAACTTTAATTATTGCCAGTTTGGATAACCGTAAACAGGAAATGACAATTTACAGAGCCAATGGGGCCTCGCCAAAATTTTTAGCCATAATGGTAATATGTGAGTCTCTTGTAATTGGATTGGTTGCAATTATTGGTGCAATTATTCTGGTGATAATTGTGACTTACTTTGCAACCAATCAGTTAAACTTGGCTTTAGGCATTTCACCTTCGTTTAAGTGGATCAGCTTGGAGGAAATTAAGGTTTTTGGCTTGATCTTATTTGCTGGAGTATTAAGTAGTTTGGTTCCAGCGGTCATGGTTTTTAGAAAAAATTTACATCAAACATTAAGCTAGTCTGCATGTTAAAAAAAATATCCCTCTCCATTTTAATTTTTTTCTCGTTAAGCTCTTTTGCCATTGTAGTTACTGATGAGTATTTATCCACAATAGAAGAAAACTGGCTAAGCCTTGAGCCAGCTGATGCATATGATTTTATTCCAGAAGATCTGACCTATGAAATCTATAATAGCCCAGAGTTTCAAGCAAAATTAGAAGAGGCTGGAACAAAACTAAATAAATTGCTAGAAGGAGAAGATATTGCACTTGCTGGATTCATGGTTCCAATTGAATATGTAGGATCTGACATTAGCAAGTTTTTGCTTGTCCCTGAAGCTGGTCAGTGCATCCATGTTCCGCCCCCACCTCTAAACCAAACACTGATTGTCGATGTGTCAAACAATCCAATAAAGTTTCGTGATTTATACGTACCAATAATTGTTTATGGGAGAATATCCGTAGGATCGCAAAGTTTTGATATTGCTGATAGCGGATATGCCATTACCGATGCAGTTGTTGAGACGCTGCATTTTAGTGATGAGGAGTATAGAAAAAACGAAGAGGAAGGTGATGATTAATAACGCAAAACTAATGTCTAAATGTTTAGAGTCTGGAAAAAGTGCTACGCCTCAAAGAATGTCAATTATTAATGAACTAGACTCTGCAAGAAAAAATCTTTCTGCCTATGATCTGAGGGACTCTTTAAAAGATAAAGGCCATTCATTTAATATTAGTACAATTTATAGGGTCTTAAGCTTTTGGATTGATGTGGGCGTTGTTCATAAAATGGACTCAAGTAATACTTATCTAGTTTGCAATGATAGCCATACAAACCACTTTCATGTCTTGCTTAACTGTACTAGTTGTAAATCTGTGGAAGAGTCTTGTCAGCTTTCAGCTCAACTTTCTTTACCTAAAAGCAACAAGTTTTCAGTTAATAACTCTCAAGCTGTAGAGCTTAGTGGGCTCTGTAAGATGTGCCAGTAGATAAAAAAACTATTTAACTGCTTATTCTCACCATAAGTTCATTTTTACGAAACATTGGCAGCGTCCATGGGGAATTAAATTGAGCAACCATAAAGCCTCCTTTTATTTCAATCTTGTTTTTTAAAAGCAACTCTGAAAGTTTTTTTTGATAGTTTATGCTTCTAGATTCAGTAGCCCAGCCCCCAAAAGATAGAACAGCGACTTTACCAAGACTCTCTCTCTGAATTGAAACTTCACTTATGTTGGCTTTGGGGAGGTCGCTCATAGAGTGTTCTTTGGGCATTATAAAAGAAATGTTATAAGACTTAAGCCCCTCAGAAGGGCAATCAGCAATAACAGGTGCAGTCATGGCAATTTTCATTTCTTTATCATTGCCACCAAAAATATAACTTGCAATTCTTCTGAATCCAGAAGATGTTGAGGCTTTGTAGTCGGCCTGAACTTTTGTTGTAGCAATAACCATGTCACTATAACGACGAACTTCAAAGCCTTCACACTTGGATATTATTTTATATTCAGGGGTTTCAATTGCCATTTTTTTTAGTTTGAGTTATTTTTTTCCAAAATAAGGAATCAATATGGGTGTGTTGTTCTTGTATTCAAGATACTCCTTGTCATTGCCCCATTTTTTTTCAGCTTTTTCTTCTAAAAAAGGCAGTCCACTTATTTTAGTTAAGAGAAGATAGACAAAAACTGGCGACACAAGGGTTAAAAACTGCCAGCCTGAGAGAAGTGGGAGCGATATAATTGCAATGCCCGTCCAAAGAACAATCTCCCCAAAATAGTTTGGGTGGCGTGATATAGACCACAATCCAAATGTTATAAATTTATCCTTGTTTTCAGGGATTTCACTAAAGCTCTTTTTTTGTTTATCTGCGACAGCTTCGAAAGCAAACCCTAAGACCCAGAGGGAAAATCCTGCTATAAAAAATAAGTCAAGAGCTGCATGCTGATTTAAAACAATAATGGTAACAGCATTTGCTGTCGTTAAGAAAACCCATAGGGCTGAAAGAGTCCATGTCATTAAAAATTTTGGCAACGATTTCTTGATCTCCCTAAACCTTTTGTCTTCTCCACTTTTAACTATTCTTATGTAGAGAAATGTCCCAAGTCTTAGCGTCCATATAGATACAAAAATAGCCACAATAGTCGAGCGCATAGAAACTTGCATTCCTTGGCCTAAAAGTGCAAATATAGAAGTAGCAACTAAAAGTAGAGTTGCGATCATTCCTGTAAAGTCAAAATATTTTTCTGAGCTTGTTACAAGCGAAGGGATTGCAACAATCCAGTGCACAATAAAGCTAACAGCAGCACATAAAAGTATGGCTGGCACGCCGTAAAGTACAGCGCCCTCAACTGTTGCAGCATTTGCAACAAAATAGGCTGTCAAAATACATAAAATAATAGCAACAAGGTCCTTGATATTATCCATTATGGCCTCTCAAAAAGATAGTGGGAAATACCCCATTCAGAGCCACTTTTAAAGCCAAAAAGAACCTCGCATGACATGAAAAAAATACGCCACCTTTGAAACCAAATGCCTGCTTCATCTTTGCCATAAGTTTTTTCGAATAATTTAAGCACTTCAGCTTTATTTTTATCCATCTTGTTAAGCCATGCGAGCGAGGTTTTTTCATAGTGCGTTCCATCTACCCTCCAATCTTTCTCAATTTTCATCCGACTTGGAAAACAGGTTAGGAGCCTATGAGAAGGCATCTGACCGCCACTAAAAAACTCTCTAGCCATCCAGTCTCCCTCATCTTGGTCTTCAAAGGGATAGGCAATTTCTTTATGAGAAAAAATATGAACAAAAAGTTTTCCATCTTTTTTTAACCAGCCACTTACTCTTTTTAGAAGCTCACCATAGTTGCGCATATGTTCAAACATTTCGATTGAAACAACACGATCAAAGCTTTTATCAATTGAAAAGTCGTTCATGTCTGCTGTTATAACCTTGATATTTTCTATCTTTAATTTCTTACATTTGTTCTCAATAAACTGCCTCTGGTCCTTTGAATTACTAACAGCAGTAATTTTGCTATTAGGGAAATTTTTTGCCATATAAAGAGTCAAGGAACCCCAACCACATCCTAATTCTAAAACCTCTTGGCCATCTGAAAGGGATGCCCTTTCACAAGAAAGCTTTAACATTTCCAGCTCTGATTCGTCTAGAGACGAAGCACCCTTTGGCCAATAACCAGAACTGTATTTTAAGTTCGAGCCCAGGACCAATTCAAAAAGCCTTGGTGGAACCTCATAGTGCTGTTCATTTGCTTTTTCTGGAACCAGAGCAATTGGGCTTTCATTTAAAAAGTCAATCCAAGATGAATGTCTTTTTTCCATTTCAAGCTTGTCAATGCTCGTTGCCTCTAAAAGCCTTTGAGCGCATAAACGCCTTATTCCAAGCCTAATGAGCATGTCTGGTAATAAACCATTTTCTGCAAGTTTTATTAATAATTTAATCATTTTTTTAGTGTGTAATTTTAATGTTTTTGGAGTCAGGTTTAGCAAATATAAACTGAAAATCACTAATTAGGTTTTCAAGAAATCCCGCTTCACAGTAGACTAGGTAAAAAACCCAAATCCTTATAAAAGGATCTGAAAAACCAAGCTCTCTCACTTGCGGCAATACATTTTCAAAGTCTTTACGCCATATCTCGAGTGTCCTTGCATAGTGAAGAGTTATATCTTCAGAGTCAACCATAATTAAATCCGTTTTATCTTTGATGGCTTTCTCAACTTGTGACAATGAGATAAGACATGAGCCAGGAAAAATATATTTTCTGATAAAGTCTACCGAATTTTTATAGGCATTAAAGTCTGGGTCGTTATATGTTATTCCTTGAAGCGCCATTAAACCATTTTTCTTCAGCAATGAAGAGGCCTTTTCAAAGAAGCCAGGCACAAAGTCAGACCCAACAGCCTCTATCATTTCAATTGAAACAACCTTATCAAAAACACCCTCAAGCTCTCTATAATCTTTGTTTAGTAAAGTTATTTTATTATCTAAATTCTCCTTACTAATCAGCTCAGCAACATAATTAAACTGATTGTCTGATATAGTCGTAGTGGTAACTTTACAGCCATAATTTTTGGCTGCATGTGTTGCAAAGCTTCCCCATCCCGTTCCTATTTCAAGAACATGGTCACTACTATTAAGGTTTAGTTTTCGACATAGCCTATCCAGCTTTTCTATCGAGGCATCAAGCATACTTGACTTCTTGTTTAGAAAAATGCCGCTTGAGTAAGTCATGGTTGAGTCGAGCCATAGCTTATAAAAATCATTACTCAGATCGTAGTGTGCCAAGATATTACTCTTACTTCCTTTTAAGGTGTTTTGTCTAAGCCTATGGATTATTTTAGTGATTGGATTTGTTAATCTTGCAAGTCCAGATTCAAGCCCCTCCATAGTTTTTTTATTTCTAATAATGAGCTGAATTAATTGAACCAAATTATCTGCAGACCAATAACCAGAAGTGAAGGCTTCTGCTGCGCCATTGGTTCCGCCACTCCCTAAAAAAACATAAAACTCTTGAGATGAAACGGTTAAGGTTGCCTTAAGCTCAGATTTAGGAATGCCAAATACGTGAATTTCAGAACCGTCAATTATTGTCAGCTCACCAGTCTTTAAGCCCTTCAGTTTTTTAAATAAAATCATTTTAAAGAAAGAAGTCATTCTAGTACTTCTTTGCATTTCTTGAATATTATTTGCTAGGCCATCAACTGAAAGTCTATCTTTAGTTTGAATTTCTTGAGTCATAGTTTGTCAGGATGTGTAAAAAATGGAGCTCTTTTTATATAGAGCATAAATGCTTGCCAATGGATTCTATATATAACCATCAGCGTGATAAATGGAAACCTGGAAATTGCTTTAACAAGCCCTGCGTTTGAAAATGCACGCCTCTTTAAGTCAAGCGAAACATTAAAAACCTTTTCACCATCTTTAAAGTTTTTCATTTTTACATTTAGAGAGTCTTTGGGCTGTGAGAAAAACCACTCATAATCATGGTCCATTCCCCAAAAAGGGCTTACATGTAGTTGTTTTTTTGGAGTGGCGATAAACCCTGCCCTAGTATTATTTTCTGTTTGCTCTTCAATAATGTAGGCATGCCTTTCTTTCCATGGTGTGTTTGTTACTTCAGCCATTATGGCCTCAACCTTTTGGTCTAAATCATCAAAACAGTAATAAAAACTTACTGGATTAAAACAATGTCCAAAGTATCTCAAGTGCGTCAGTAGTCTAATTGGCCCATTAAAAACTTTACCAGTTTTTTCATGTAGTGTTTTTCGAACCGCACTATCTAATTCTAAGTCTGGGTCTCCATGGTAGTCCTTCCTTTTAAATGAAACAAGCGCAGGCTTATTAATGTTCCAAAGAAGTGATGGCTTCATCGTAGATGCTAAAGACGAGATATCAATATAGGCCATAAAAATTGGGTATGAAAAAAACCGCTTAAACGGAGTGTGTCGCTGATGACTAATCGTACCCCAATACAGTTGGTGATTTTTAGAGAGCATCATAAGGCCTTATGAAAAAAACTATAAATATCAAGGGCGCTGTTAACGCCATCCTCATGAAAACCATTACCCCAATATGCTCCGCAATAAAAAGTGTTATTTACACCACTTATTTTATTCTTTTCTTTTTGTGCTTTAACGCCCTTGACCGTGAAAAGAGGATGGTGGTAGACTAAAGTCTTAATTATTTTGCTTTTATCAACATCCCCATTACTATTTAGGGTTACTAAAAAATTAGTATTCGACTTTAATGATTGCAAAATATTCATGTTATAGGTTAGCGTCACCGGCTTACTTTGATCACCGCTCAAAAGGTAGTTCCAACTAGACCATGTTATTTTCTTTTTAGGCAATATAGAAGAGTCTGTGTGCAGCAGTGCCACATTTTTTTGATAAGGCAGGGAGCCTAAAATTTTAACCTCTTCTTCACTAGGATCTTCTAATAATTCCAGTGCTTGATCACTGTGTGTTGCAAATATAACTTTATCAAACTGATGAGAGGCCTCATCCTTTCCATAAAAAACCTCAACACTATTTTTGCTTCTTATAACTTTTAAAACTGGGGTTGAAAGCAAAATTTTATTTTTAAATCCTGCAATTATTTTTGGTATATATGCTTTTGAGCCGCCCTTAATTACGAACCATTGGGGACGATTAAATATTTGAAGTAGTCCATGGTTTTTGAAAAATCTAATATAAAAAACTGCTGGCATTTCTGTTGTTTTTTTCGCTGCTGTTGACCATATGGCAGCGCCCATTGGAATTATATAGTGCTCAATAAAGTTCTTACTAAATTTATGGACCATCAAAAAATCATAAATTGTTGTTGACTCGCTGAGGTTATTTAGCTTTGCCACTGAGATGCGATTAAACCTTAATATGTCTTTAAGCATCAACAAAAAAGAGGGCCTAAAGATATTTAGGCGTTGAGCAAATAAGGAATTTAAAGAGCCTCCAGAATATTCAAGGTTTTTTTCTGGCGCCTTAACGCTAAAACCCATGGAGGTTTGTTGTGTATCAACTTTGAGTTTTTGAAGAAGCTTTATAAAATTAGGATATGTGTTTTCGTTATAAACAATAAAGCCAGAATCAATCAGCCACTTCTTTTTATCTACCTCAATTTGATGGGTATGAGTGTGTCCACCAATATAATCATTGGCCTCTAAGATAGTAATATCATGTTCTTTGTGAAGAAGATATGCGGCTGTTAGGCCAGATATCCCACTTCCAATAATAGCAATTTTCATATCATGAAATCAAATATGTATTATGGAGCCTCCTTATTAGGCTAGATACATATAGCAACCAACATTTGGTCATAAGTATTTTTAAAAGGGATAATTATAAAGGGTGTTTTTTTGAGTTGTATGTTTTTTTAGTGAAGAGGGTTGTGGATGGCTTTATACAAAGGAATTAGGGAAAATAGGCTTTGCTTAATTCAAAAAAATATGGGATAATCGTCGCCTTTCAGACAATATGAGCTGGAGGAAGGGCTAACTAGATGTTTATAAAGTTAGTATTTTAATGTATCACACAGAGCCCCAATATTAGCCAGGGTGCCTTTTTAATAAGGTTGGTTGATAGGCAATGTGGAAGTCTTAACCCAGGAGAAAAATATGGCGAAAGCGTCAATGAAAAAAATGTTAGAGGCAGGTGTTCATTTTGGTCACAGGTCTCGTTTTTGGCATCCAAAAATGGAGCCTTTTATCTACGGAACACGAAACGGTGTTCACATAATTAACCTAGAAAAAACCCTGCCACAATTCAACGATGTACTCAACTTTGCAAGCAAAACTGCTGCTGCTGGTGGGTCAATCCTTTTTGTTGGTACGAAGAGAGCGGCAAGCAACATTATTAAAGAAGAGGCAATTCGATGTGGAATGCCTTATGTCAACCATCGCTGGCTAGGCGGCATGATGACGAATTATAAAACTATTAAAGCTTCTATCAAACGCCTTAAGGATCTTGAATTTCTTGCGGAAGAAAATTTTTCTCAGTTTACAAAAAAAGAAGCGCTCATTATGTCCAGAGAGATGGAAAAACTTGAGAGAAGTCTTGGTGGAATTAAAGACTTAGGAAGCATTCCTGATGTTATTTTTGTAGTTGATATTGGTCATGAAAAAAATGCAGTTCGTGAAGCTCACACTTTACAACTTCCAATTATTGGCGTTGTTGACACAAACCACAGCCCAGAAGGAATCGATTATGTTATAGCAGGAAATGATGATTCAATAAGAGCCATTGGTTATTATGCTAGAGAAATTGCTAATGCGATACTAGAGGCTAAAGCTTCAATCGTAGAAACCAAAGCTGCAGTTAAGAAATCTGCGCCTTCTGCTAAGACAGAAGCTGTTGCTGAGGATAAAAAGCCCGCTGCTAAGACAGAAGCTGTTGCTGAGGATAAAAAGCCCGCTGCTAAGACAGAAGCTGTTGCTGAGGATAAAAAGCCCGCTGCTAAGACAGAAGCTGTTGCTGAGGATAAAAAGCCCACTACGAAGAAGTCTGCTGCTAAGAAGCCTGCTGCTAAGACAGAAGCTGTTGCTGAGGATAAAAAGCCCGCTGCGAAGAAGTCTGCTGCTAAGAAGCCTGCTGCTAAGAAGCCTGCTGCAAAGAAGCCTGCTGCAAAGAAGCCTGCTGCAAAGAAAGCAGACACTGAATAAATAGCTATACAGAGTATATATAGGAGACAAATTATGGCAATTACAGCCGCTTTAGTTAAAGAACTAAGAGAAAGAACTGGTGCAGGCATGATGGACTGCAAAAAAGCTTTAGTTGAGACCAATGCAGATTTGGAGGCGGCAATTGATTTAATGCGCGCATCTGGAGCAGCAAAAGCTGCGAAAAAAGCTGGTCGCGTAGCCTCTGAAGGGCTTGTAAACGTTACTATTAGTGAAGATAAAATGCACGCTGCAATTCTTGAGGTTAATTCTGAAACAGACTTTGTAACTAAGGGCTCAGCCTTTATTGACTTTGTTGATACTTTAGGCGCTCTAGCTTTAAAAAACAAACCAGAATCTGTTGAGGTCTTTTCAAAGCAAAAGCTAGACTCAGGCGTTACTGTTGACCAGGCGAGAGAAGAAATAATCGCTAAAATTGGTGAAAATGTATCGGTTAGAAGAGTTCAAATTGTCAGCACTGAAAATGGCGTTTTGGGCGCATACAAGCATGGTGAGAGAATTGCTGTTCTTACAGTGTTATCATCAAATGATGCAGAACTTGCAAAAGATGTTGCTATGCATATTGCAGCCTCAAAGCCTGAATGTGTAAGTGAAGACCAGCTCTCAGCAGAACTTCTTGAAAGAGAAAAAGCAATTTTTATTGAGCAAGCAAAAGAAAGTGGCAAGCCTGACAATATTATTGAAAAAATGATCGTTGGCAGAATGAAAAAATTTGTCAACGAAGTTACTCTTTATGGTCAGTCTTTTGTTAAAGACCCAGATACAACAGTTGGCGCTTTAGTGAAATCTAAAAATTCAGAGGTTGAGTCTTTTATTCGATATGAGGTTGGTGAAGGCATTGAGAAAAAAGAAGATAATTTTGTTGAAGAGGTTATGGCCCAAGCTCAAAGTTAAAACTAAATCTTTTCAAAAAAAAGGCGCCTTAGGCGCCTTTTTTTATAATTAAAATTTACAATACTTACATACTGGTCTTGTCTTTAATAATTAACTTCATTATTGCAGGCATTAAGAAAAAGTCTGCCAATACTGCTACCAAAATCGCACTAGCTGTTAAAACACCAAAGTCAAACATGTTGTTCATTTGAGAAAATGTCAGCACAAGGAAGCCAAGAGCGAGGACTATAGAAGTTAGTGTAATAGCTCTTCCAGTACCGAGCAATGTGAGCCTTACTGCCTTATCAACATCATTATATTGAAGCTCATATCTTCTAAAGTTATGCATAAAGTGAACGGTATCGTCAACAGCAAGTCCAAGTGCTATTGCACCAATTAATAAAGTAAACATGTCAAGAGGCATTTTAAAAACAACCATAATTGTTGAAAGAAAAATTATAGGCAAAATATTTGGAATCATACTAATTAGACCAATTTTTAAGTTGCCTATTAATAGCACCATAAGAATAGTGATTAATGAAAAGGCAAGGACATAACTAAACGCACTACTATAAATCGCCTCTTCAAAAGTTACAGTCATAAGAGTTCCAATACCAGTGAAAGTAACTTTAGCAAGAGAGCCAAACTTTTGGTCTAAGTAGGCCTGTGCATTGTCTATAAAAATATTAGCTTCAAGTGAGTCGATAAAAGGGGTTTTTAGTGTTAGCCGGGCTTTAGAATAATTTGCATCTACAAGACTAGAAAGATCATCATTGCCGCTACTTTCAAAAAGCAAAAATTCCTGAGCAATCAGATCAGAGTCTTCAGGAATAGCATAATACTCTTCACGATTTTCATTAAGCGCTCTATTTGTTTCCTTAATAACATCAATATAACTAATAACCTTCCCAACAAACATGTTTCCTGTTGAGATGGAATTTATATTTTGGGAAACGTCATCAATTACCCTTAAAAGCTCTGGGTTATAAAGGCCGTTTGTTTCTCCAGTATCAATAATGACCTCAAGCGTAAGGGAGCCCTTAAGATTTTCATCAACTGCCTCAGTTGCAATGCGGGCAAAATTATCTTCTGGAAGCCATTGAAGTGGAAAGTGTGAAAACCTAAGCTGTGACGCAACAATAGCTGCGCAAATAATTAATACAGCACTTACCAACACTATAAGCTTTGGGCGTCCAGTTGCAAACACACTTATTCCAATAAGAGATCTGTCCATTAAGGTTTGGCCTTCTTTATCTGAGTTAGTCTTAAGAGCTTTAACTCTAGTTATAGATATTAAAGCAGGGAGGAAGATGAGGGTAAAAACCAAACCAATCATTACACCACTACTGGCAAAAATACCAAGGTCGGCTACCGGCGCAACTCCAGAAAAAGAGAAGGACCACAAGCCAACAGCTGTGGTAATAGAAGTCATTATAATCGCAAGTCCAGAGTGGCCCATTGCATACCTCAAAGACACTTTTTTATCGTTTGTTTTTGAAAAGTCTTTATAGAAAACAGCCAATAAATGTATGGAAGCACTAGTCACCACTGCCAATAAAAAGGTTGGCATAATTTGGGTAGCCATTGTAAAAGGAGCTGAAAATACTGACATTAATGAAACGGTTGTTATAAGTGTGAGAGATACGCAGGCTAATGGCAATATAACGCCTGAAATACGCCTAAATAGAGCAAACAAAACAATCATAATAACAATCATCATTAAGCTAATAAAGATAACTGAATCGTTCATTAAGGCTTGCTTGAAAATTCCCGCAATTGCCGCTGAGCCTGATAAGTATATTTCAAAATTATCATCATCAAAACGCTGCATGATGCTCTGTGTTTTTGAAATTATTTCGTCGTTCTCAACATCAGTTAAATAAACCCTCTGTCCGCCCACACTATCATCATCAAACTCTAGGCCATCATCAAACTCTAGGCCATCATCAAACTCTAGGCCATCATCAAACTCTAGGCCATCATCAAACTCAAATTTTTCTGACTCATTTGATATCCCATTATTGGAGTATGTTTCTGTGTCTATCGTAACAGTAGTCATAGTATAGTCCTCACTGTAAAGTGAGTTTTTATAGAGACTATTGTTGATGACTGTTTCTTTTAGTTTAAATAATTCCGCCTTAGTTTCAGGAAGGCTGTCGATTAAAGGCTCAACAATTAACTCACCCTCAATTCCATAAGTATTTCTAGCATTTATTAGGGAGTCAACGCCCTTAATATTTGGAAGTTCGTTCTCTAGGGCATCATGAAAACTATCAAGCTTCTTTAAGAAGCTTAAGTCAAAAATGTTTTCAGTTTTTATAGCGATCATTAACTTTTCATCTCTACCAAACTGGTCTCTAAATATGTCATACTCAACACGCATTGGGTCTGTTTTATGTAAAAACCCTTCGGTAGTAGTGTCAATCTTTAAGGATGGTAGTTGTGAGCCAAGAGCGGCCACAAGAAGAAAAATAACTAGTATTGTTTTCTTTGCGTTTTCAAAAAGCCAATCAGAAAATACCTCTATTTTTGCTTCAGTTTTTGTTCGCCAATTCATTTTTATAACATGCTATTAAAATAATTTTTAATCTTTATTAGTAAAATAAAGCACAAGTATTATATGGTAAATATTGGATTTATTTATAATCAAATCTAGCCTAAGATTTAATGGGATTTAAAAACTTCATTTTCAAATAATTAGATAGGAGCCTGGCATGAACAGTCCAATTAACTATATAATATATTTGCGGTATTTTGTTTCCGAATGTTTTTATAACAAACCTTCTTTCATGAAAAAACTGACTTTTATCTTCACTACATTAGCCATCTTGCCAAATATAGCTCATGCCTATATAGATCCTGGCTCGGGTAGTGCAATTATGGCAGCAGTTATGTTTGGGTCTCTTGCAGCAAGTATGTATATTAAAACCTATTGGTATAAACTAAAAGCTCTGTTTAGTGGAAAGAAAAACGACTCAGTAGCCTCACAGCAAGCAAAAGAATCCACCAGAGATAATAAAACAAATGCCAATAAGAATAGCTCCTCCTAATAAAGATGGCTTTAGATATCTTTATTTTAGGAGCTGCTAAGCCTGCGGTAGGAGAAAACCCTGTTGCTCTTCAAAAAATTGGACATGCAACTACGGTTATTGACTGGCAGTTAGATAGTTTTACTGGCCTGGAATATGGAAAAATTAACTTTTTAGGTGGGTACCATATCGATGATATTATTCATCACTGTCCCCAAATTAACTATGTTCTCATTAAAGACTGGCAACACAAGTCTGTATTAAACACCTTATTACAAGGGCCTTTG
Source organism: Candidatus Pseudothioglobus sp. Uisw_086 (assembly GCF_048085745.1). Taxonomy (GTDB): domain Bacteria; phylum Pseudomonadota; class Gammaproteobacteria; order PS1; family Pseudothioglobaceae; genus Pseudothioglobus. The sequence goes on from NZ_CP159803.1 coordinate 1,752,600, forward strand.
ACTGGAAAATCTGCCCTAATAACCTATGCTGATACAATTTTTCGTCAACATGTTATTAAAGAGCTAGCAGCAAGTGAGGCAGACCTAAGCATAGCAATTGACATTAACTATCAGCATCGATTTAGCACGCGATCGGCTACAGATTTGGCTATAGCAGAAATTATTATCCCCACTCAAGGTAAATTTAAAGGATGTAAAGCAGAGTTTACAGGGCTAATTCACTGCAAACCTCACATTACAAATATTATAAGCAAGCTAAGCTGTCAAGATGTTGGTAAAAATCTTCTAGATTTAATTTCTTATCTACAAAAAGCAGGGCACAAGCTAGAGTTTATCGATGTTGGCAATAATTGGGCGGAGCTAAACGAGCCAGCTGATATTGCTAGGTTTATATTGGGCAATAAGGCAGACTCACTTGCTCGTCTTGCGCCCATGGTTCGTAATAGCCATATTGGCAAACAAATTAGTTTTTCAGTAAAAGATTGGTTGGGCAATGAGCGCCACATACTAAATAAAATATCTCTTGCCTTTCCAAAAACTCCTGTGGCAATTCGCAGCAGCTCCTCTAGCGAAGATGGATGGATAAAATCAGGTGCAGGTAAATATACTAGTATATTAGATATAGATAGCCAGTCTATTCCAAACTTAACTGTTGCTATTAATAAAGTTATAGCCTCCTATGGCTCGCATTTAGATAGAAAATATGACCAAGTCTTAGTCCAAGAGTTTATTCAAGATGTGCGTTGTGCTGGTGTCGTATTCACTTGTAGTTTAGAAACAGGTGCGCCTTATTATATTTTTAATTTTGACGATAATAGTGGGGTTACTAATAGCATTACTTCTGGCTTTTATAGTGACAGTCGCACTATAATTTTACAACATAGTCGCCCAGAGCAACTAGATGAAATCGAGCAAAAGCTTTCAGCTGTGCTAGATGCTGTCTCTGAAATTAGACAGCTAGTAGCTTTTGATAAGCTAGATATAGAATTTGCAATAGATAGTAAAGATCGGGTTCATACTTTTCAAGTCAGGCCAATCACCATAGACCATAGAGCCTATGAAAGCGTCAGCCATCTATTCGAAAAACAACTTCGCTCAAGTATAGGGCTTTTTAAATCATCACAAGCAGCGTCTCCCTTTGTATGTGGAGAGTCAACTTGCTTCAGCAATATGTCTGATTGGAACCCGGCAGAAATTATTGGCACCTCACCAAAGCCCTTGGCATTTAGCCTGTATACCAAACTAATAACTAATGATATTTGGGCCAAACAGCGATCAGAGTTTGGCTATAGAGATATCCGTCCCCAACCATTAATCATTTCTTTTTGTGGGAAACCATATGTCGATCTTCGTGCTAGCTTTAATACATTTATCCCTAAATCACTAGATGACAAATTAGCAAGCAAACTTGTGGCAGCTTACCTTTCTAATCTTAAATCTAACCCAAAATATCATGACAAAATTGAATTTGATGTAGCCTTAACTATCTGGACACCAAGTTTTAAAGATGACGCTAAAAACAGGCTTCTAAAGCACTCTATAACAGAGGTCGAAATATCGAGCTTGGAGGACAAGCTCAAATCAATAACTTGTAGGGCGGTAGTAAATCTTGAGAAGGATGTTGCATCTATTACGAAGCTGGAGAAGCGGAGAGAAAAGCTAATATTATCTAAACTAAGCTCCTTGGACAAAGCCTATGCCTTATTAGACGATTGCCAACGTTTTGGAACTTTAGCTTTTGCACATGCAGCACGGCATGGTTTTATTGCCACAAGCTTTCTTAAAAGCTTTCAAAGGGAAGGCATGCTAACATTAAAACAATTTGACCAGTTTATGTTATCTATCAATACGGTTGTTAGTGACATACAAGCGGACCAACTTGAGCTAGTGAATGGAAACATTGGCATGGAAGGCCTAGTGGCGCGCTATGGACATCTTAGGCCAGGCACCTATGATGCCACAGCACAGGCCTACTGGGAAGACCCTCAACTATATTTAACTGGAAGCAAACGAAAGAAAACCAACAAAAGCACAATGCCATTGGTTTTATCTAAAACACAAGAGCGACAAGTATCCCTTGCAATAAGAGAAGTGGGTCTTCAATTATCTGTAACAGATTTTTTTGATTATCTTAAGCGAGCAATCATTTCTCGTGAAGCCGTTAAATTAGCGTTTACTCATAACCTAAGTCTAGCACTAGATTATATTATAGATTTTGGCAAAGGCATTGGCATCAGTCGTGAAAACATTGTCTACCTAAACTATCATAACTTAACAAGCCTAAAACTTGGAACATTAGCTCACCATCAACTTGCTACAATTATTGGAGAGTCAGCCAAACAAGACAAGTTAAATAAAATGTTTGAACTGCCAGGTTTTATATGTGAGGCTAATGATTTTTATTGTTTCGAAAAGCATAGTGCACAAGCCAATTTTATTACTAATAAACAAGTTACTGCTAAAATAATGGCCTTGCGAACAGGTGGTACTAGTGATGTCAGTGGTCGTATTATTCTTATCCAACAGGCTGATCCAGGCTATGATTGGTTGTTTAGTTATAATATAGCAGGATTAATTACTCAGCATGGTGGGGCTAATTCACATATGGCAATCAGAACAGCAGAGTTAGGTATTCCAGCTGCTATAGGCGTGGGAGATAAAATCTATAATAAATTACTCTCAAGTGATAAAGTTAAACTCGACTGCAACAATAATAACATCGTAATAATTATATGAAAATACTCGCCATTAGCCAAAGGGTAGAAAGGATTGCCAAACATCAGGAGCAGCGTGATTGCCTTGACCAGCGATGGGCCTATCTTTCACATAATCTAGGGTTTATTCCAGTACCTCTTCCAAACTTATCTGCCCCTGAAGATATCATTAGCACTGTTCGTCCAGCAGCGATTTTACTCAGTGGAGGTGGGACTTTAACCAAACTAGACCCAACTGCAACAGATACATCTCCTGTCAGAGATAAATTTGAAGAAGAATTGTTAAGGCTGGCGATTAAAAACAATATTCCTGTTCTGGGCGTTTGTCGAGGAATGCAATTAATAAATATGTTTTTTGGAGGGGGGCTTTCAAAAGTCTCTGAACATGTTGCTTGTCGTCATCCAGTAGAGTTTATAGATCAGAATATATCGCTTAATTCGAGAGAAGTTAATAGTTTTCACAACTGGGGCATAAAAAAATCGCAACTGGCAGACACTCTAAGTCCATTTGCAATTTCACAGGATAAAACCATTGAGGGATTTAAGCATAAGGAACTTCCTGTCGCAGGCATTATGTGGCATCCAGAGCGCGAGCAGCCAAATAACGAAGAGGATCTGAGGATAATTAAAAACCTTCTATTATGACTAGAGCAATAATTTTAGCCGCAGGCCAAGGGAGTCGATTACAGCCTTTAACAAATAACAAGCCAAAGGCCTTAGTAGACTTACTAGGAACTTCTTTGCTTGATCGTCAAGTTAATATATTAAATTCTGCAAATGTAACAGACATTCAGGTTGTAGCAGGATATCATGCGAAAAAAATTCAAAAACTTGGCTATAGTTGCTCCATTAATTCTCAATATGCTAGCTGCAATATGGTTACTAGTTTATTTTGTGCTTTGCCTTTTATTAAGAAGTTGGGAGACTTAATTATTAGCTATGGTGACATTGTCTATCAAAAGAATAATTTACAACAAGTCATTAATAGTGATGCGCCAATAAGTGTAATGGTAGACAAGGGTTGGCGGAAGTATTGGGAGCTAAGGTTCATCGACCCTCTTTCTGACGCAGAAAGCTTAATCTTAAATTACAATAACACTATTGCACAGCTAGGAAAAAAAACTGAAAATTATGCAGATATTCAAGGCCAGTATACTGGCTTAATAAAAGTACGTAGTGATAAAATTTCTGAATTTATTGACTTTTATCACAAGCTAGACAAAACTCAAACCTATGATGGTCAAGATTTTAATAATATGTACATGACTAGTTTTCTACAGTTATTAATTGATGCTAAATGGCAAGTGCAGGCTGTGTGTGTTGATCATGGCTGGCTAGAAGTAGACTCCGTAAATGATCTAGAATTATATGAAAATCTAGCGATGAATAATAAATTAGACAGCTTTTGTAAGTTGAAATAATATGCTTAAGTTTCTGAAACAACTAAACTCAATGGTTGGCTTTATGAAACTTCCTAAAGCAGAGAAGCGTGTTGTTTTCTACTCTGAAGGTTCTGAATACTGGCCACACTTATCAGGACTTGTGATTGAATTATTAAAAATTACTAATATCCCCATATGCTATATAAGCTCAAACAAAAATGATCCAGGGCTTCAGCTAAACAGCCCTAACTATCGAGCTTTTTACATTGCAGACGGATATCCCACCACAGTTCTTTTTGCCAATATTGAGACAGATATCATGGTAATGACTATGCCAGATCTTGACACATATTACCTAAAGCGCTCAAAATATAAGGTTCATTATGTCTATATTCAACACTCTCTAGTAAGCTTGCATATGGCTTATCGGTCAAAAGCCTTTGATAATTTTGACACTATTTTCTGTGCAGGTAACTACCATATTAAAGAAATTCGCGCATTAGAAAAAACCTATAAACTTCCAGCTAAAAATTTAGTTAAGCACGGCTATAGTCGACTAGATGCAATTAGAGAAGAAGCATTCAATAGTCCAAAAATAGCTAGAGAAAGGGGTGCTCCAATAAACATACTTATTGCGCCCTCATGGGGAAAATATGGAATTATTGAAACCATAGGCCAAAAACTTATAGAGATATTATTGTCCAAAGGATTTAATGTAACGCTTCGACCACACCCACAAACCAAAAAACTAGCGGGTGGAAAGATAAAAAAAATTCTAAGACAGCATCAAGAAAATCCCTTGTTTCATCTAGAAATGAAAATATCTAGCCAAGTGTCTTTACATAAATCTGACCTGATGATTAGCGACTGGTCTGGTGCTGCATTTGACTATGCTTTTGGTTTAAATAAACCCATATTATTTATTGATATACCTCGAAAAGTTAATAATCCAGACTATAGGAAAATTGATATTGAACCAATAGAGGTATCTATTCGTTCACAAATTGGCGCCATCATTTCTATAGGGTCCATAGAAAGTATTTCTGAGAGCGTCAATTCTTTACTCAGTTCTTATGATGCCAAGAGACAGGAAGAGCTCAGCAATCAAATGGTTTTTAATATTGGGAAAGCAAATCAAGTTGGTGCAGATGCAATAAAAGGGCTGCTTAGTAAAAATTTATGAAAATAGCACATAAAAAAGCCGCCCATCTTCTTGCTTTTTTTAGCCTCGTTGTCTTTGTTGTTACTCCGGGGTTTTTTTATTTGTTTAATCGAGCTCAATGGAGTTATGATTATTGGCTTGTATTAATTTTTGCTATTTTGGGCGTTTTAAGCTTTATAGGCTTGTTTTGCATTTATTGCCTGATAAATAAGATTTCAAATAAACTTGCCTATATATTTGTTTACACTTTTTTTACACTAGGCCTGGTTACGTTATTAAATGACGTCTTCTCGCCCTTACAACTAGGGCCTCTAGATGGAAGGAGGCTGTATAGTGAAGAGCCATTATTCTTTACACTACTAGAATTAACTATTTCGTGCTTAGTCGTATTTTTTGTTTTTTTCTCACTTAGAAAAAACAAAAAGTGGATATATGAGATTACTAGAGCTGCTTATATTATGGGTGCAGGGTTAATTATTTTTGCCTTTGCCCTGCAGAGCACCTACCTAAACAAGGGGTCCTTAGCGGTTGCTAGCAAAAACCAATATTCAACTAAGCAACTACCAAACATATATCACATTCATGTTGAAGGTCTTCAAACAGATTATTTTCTAAGATATATGCATAATCGACCAAAGGCTAAAAAAGAGCTTATGGGGTTTACAATATTTGAAAAAAACATATCTAACTATCCCACAACCCTACAATCACAAGCTAGCTATTTGACGAGCACAACACATCTAAGTGGCAGGTTTGACAAATGGCTTAGAAAATATGATCAAGGCCTTTTAAATAATCTTAAAAAAACTGGCTATCAATTAACACAGCACTCCTTACGTCCTCTTGATAGTGCTGTATTTGATAGTACTATTGATTTAAAAAAAGCTTTAGATTATCAAGGCGCCCTTATTGTTGAGTTTACAAGAGTATGGCTGGCTAAAGTCAGTCCAAACTTTTTAACAAACGAGGTTCTTCCGATAGGTAAAAAACTTGGATCCAAATTTTTTAATATCTTAAACCCTAAAAGTTCAATCGGCACCCGATTAACTAAACAAGATGGCTCCTCAGCCTATTATGGAATATATGGCTTTAATGACCTGACGTCTCGTATCTCTGAACACCCCCCAACTAATCAATACATTTATTCAATAAATGACATTCTTCATGATGCGTATAAAGTATCTCCAGCATGCGAGTTTGAAAACAAACCTAATTTTTCTCTAGGGGAGCGATATTTTCGACAATTTGAATGCACGATGAGGCTTATTGATGGCTTTGTTACCGAGCTTAAAAACCTAAACCGTTTTAGTAATTCAATAATTATAATACATGGTGATCATGGATCACATTATGCGGGACAACTGCTAAATACTAAAGGCACTTCTTTTTCTACAAATAAGGACAGTATAAGTCAGCCGCCTTATGATTTGTCCATAGGTAGTTCTCGCTTGGTAGATTTAGAATCACAAGCTAGGGCTCTATTAATGATTAAGCCGCTTAATGCCCTAGGAGAAATGAAAATATCTGACACTCCTTCACAATTATTAGACATTTACCCAACAATTATGGGGCAAGTTGGGATTAAAAACTTAAAGGAGGTTGAAGGTATAGATATTTTTAACGACACTGTGACATTTAGCAAGCCACGTTATTTCTATTATATGAGTGCTTCTGCGTATGCAACTCAAGTAAGCAATGTCCACGCAATGACGCCCCAATATGATAAAAAATCAGGGGTTTTAAGGCTGGTTACTGAAAATATTGGAAAAACAACAGCTCAGTCTTTTTTTGAAAGCTCTGAAGATGTTAAAAAATATAAAGATATTGACTTCTTTTATAAAGTCCAAAATAGCAAAATAATAACAGATGTTGACTGGGTTTTTTTAGACGGAATAGGTGATCTTAACGATTGGGGGGCATGGACAATTAAAGATAATGCAACTATAGCCTTTGTTCCTAAAAATGCCAATACAGATGAGTACAAAACTTTGTCTTTAAAAATAATGGGCGCCTTTGTAAATGATAAAAACCAACAACTAAGCGCCGACCTCTACCTGAACAAAACACTAATTGGCTCATTAGAGTTTAACATGTCTAAAAGCGAGCACTCTTTCCCGGAAACTTTTGATTTTAGATTGCCAAAAAACTTGGTTATTAACGGCAAGCCCAATATATTTGAAATAAAGATGCTGGGTGCAAATTCCGAAAAAAATCTTGGTATTAGTGCAGATGCACGAAAGCTGGGTCTGGCTCTAGTTAGGCTGTCCTTAGATGAAAATAATTTTTCAACCATTAAATCTTTTAAAAACTTTTATCCTTGGGAAGGGAGTCCTGGCGATTTTCGTTGGGCCAAAAAAAACCCTAAAATAGTTTTTCAAAACCTAGGCCCAGAAAACACACTAGAGAGGTTAGCGTTTAGAATGGGCTCCTTGAATTATAGAAAAGTAGACATAGCACTTAATGGAATAATAATCGATTCTTTTGTTCTTGATCAAATAGAGCATACTGTTGACCTAATGTTAAACCTTATACCTGGAGAAAACATAGTAGAAATCATTTCAAATGAGCCAGCTGTTAATCCTCCTGGCTTAGATGATAGATTACTTTTGTTGAGCATTAAAGATGTTTACCCCCTTCATTTAAAAAATTGAGTTGATACTAGATAATTTTCTCTCTGTGCTGTAATGACATATAATTCTGTGATGAAAAATAAAGTTATTTTGCTCATTTTAAATGTACTAGGTTATTTTTACGCGTGCAAGCTGCAGGTTGAACTTCAGTAGCTGTAGCCCATCCATTTTTTTAGACTTTGATGCCTATTGGGGGAGGCCCAAGAGTTTGATCAGCTTTTTTATAGCGGCTCTATGATTGCTTTTGGTTTACTTTCTTGGTCTTGATTATTTTTCATTGCTCGCCAAGAGACATAAAGACCACTAAGAATAATAATAATTAATCCAAGTATCGCTTGAAGGTTTGGCAAAACATCAAAAACTAAATAGCTCAGAATAATGGCAACTACGATCTCAAAATAATTGAAGGGGCTTAGCTCTGATGCGCTAGCAAACTCAAAAGCCTTGATAATCATAAAGTGCGAAGCTGCAGCAAAAAAACCCATTGCTGCACCCATTAAAACGCCCTTCAAATCTGGAGTTGTCCAATAAGGCACAACAATTAACGACATAATAACTATTCCAACGATTGCAGAATAAAATAAAGTCAAAACTGGTGGGGCACGAAAAGATAATTTTTTGGTTATGATAATATAAAGGGCGTAGCAAAACCCCGCAACTAGGGCAAACAATAAAGTCGGATCAAACTGCTCGCTATCTGGCTGAAGAACTACTATAACTCCTATAAATCCTATTAGAACACCAACTCCAATAAATATATCAAAGCGCTCTCCTAGAATAAAGGGTGAGAGAACTGCAACAACAAGAGGAGAGATAAATAAAAGCGTAAGCGCTTCAGGAATATCGTTGGTTACAATGGCTGCAAAAAAGAATAGTGTTGCTAGCGTAAGCATCAAGCCCCGTAAAAACTGTAAGCCGGGCTTTTCAGGGATTGAAAATAACTTAACCTTTTGCCACATAATCATTGGCAACAACCAAACAGCATGGAAAAAAAACCGTGTCCATGTAACTTGTGTTACGTGATAACCCTCTTGACTTAAAAGTTTAGCAAAAATATCTAAAAAAGGAACAATAGTCATCCCTAAAAGCATTAAGCCTATTCCTTTAAGTACTTTTATATTCGTAATTTTCATTGGCTCTTAATTATAAAAGAATGCTGATTGTACATAACAACCTTAAGAAACTGTATGAATAAAGCTTGAGTTAAAACAACTATGTTTGGTGCCGTCGGACGGAGTCGAACCGTCACAGCTTGCGCTACAGCCCCCTCAAGGCTGCGTGTCTACCAATTTCACCACGACGGCTGTAATTAATTGCTGGGAATTTCGCTTGCGTCTGTATCAAGCCCATCATCACTCATAGTTGTCTGGGACATAATACTTTGGTCGGCCTCTGCTGCAGACCTTTCATTTGAAGCGAAGTAAGCAAGACTTATGCTGGTTATAAAAAAACCAATAGCCATGACTGCAGTTAATTTATATAAAAATGAATGCGCGCCTCTAGCTCCAAAAACTGAGCCTGCAGCCCCAGAACCAAATGCAGCGCCCGCATCTGCTCCCTTGCCGTGCTGTATTAATATTAGCCCGACTAGCCCAAGAGCCAATAGCACATGAATTACTAAAATTATTTGAAATGTCATATTAACCTGCCTTACATATTTGTAAAAAATCTTCTGCTTTTAGAGCAGCCCCACCAATAAGCCCGCCATCAATATCTGGGCAAGAAATTAACTCAACAGCATTACCTGCATTCATACTTCCACCATATAGTATAGGTGTTTTTTGAGCAATATTTTCACTACTCTCACCTAAAAGGTTTCGTATAAAAAAATGAACCGCTTGTGCTTGTTCCGGCGTTGCTGTCATGCCTGTTCCTATTGCCCAGACTGGTTCATAAGCAATAATAATACTGTCAAAAGACTCTATGCCAACTAACTCTATAACAGCATTAATTTGCTCCGCAACAACCACCTCAGTTTTTCCAGCCTCTCTCTGCTCTAGAGACTCTCCAACGCACAAGAGAGGTGACAAACCAGCATCTATTGCAGCTTTCGTTTTTTCGGCAACGACCGAACTTGTTTCGCCGTACAAACTTCTTCTTTCAGAGTGTCCAGCGATAACATGTTTTGCACCAAAGTCCTTTATCATGTCGGCACTAACTTCGCCAGTAAATGCGCCTGATGAGTTTATGTTAATGTTCTGGGCGCCAAGCTTTAAATTACTGCCTTCTATCAAAGACTCAACTTGGGACATATATGGAAAAGGAACACAAACCAAAACCTCTGAATTAATGCCTTCCATTCCAGACAATATTCCATCGATTAGGCTCTTAACAGAGGCCTTGCTGGCGTTCATTTTCCAGTTTCCAGCAATAATTGTCTTGCGCATACTTTATTAGGCCATACAAAAAGAGGGCAATGTTACTCTAAAACACGCACAAAATCAATTGTGAAATAGGCCTTAGCCCCTCTCCAGCATTGTCTTTACTTAAGACTTGGCATTTCACGCATAAACATGGCCTTTTGTATTTCTTGTTCTGACTCCTCAAAACTTTGCGCGGCGAGGTGGCCTAAAAAGACTGCATCTGCTATTAAACCTGGAGACTCGGCATCTCCAATTAACTGAATGTGTTTTGCTTCGCCCTGTTCAGTATTATTTTCTTGCTCCACAAGCTGATCATAGAGCGTAGTGTTTGGTATGCGCTCTGTAACCATTACTAGTGATGAACATTTTAAAAGTGAAATCTCTCCGGTAAATACACACTTAAGATTAAGATTACTCCCTTCAGCCTTATCTATGGTCTTATTGCAAATTACGTTAACGCCACTAACTAAAAGCGCCTTCTGAATTCTTTTTTGTTCTAGAGTTGACTCTGTCCATGGAGATACAACGCTTGCCGGAGTAATAAAAATTACTTCGTGTTCATCAACACTCAAATGGTCCGCAATTACCCCTGCCAAATATCCCTGCTCATCATCATAAACAACAATAGGGCCGCTTAAATTTGGGCTCTGCTTTATCGCTTCTTCTGGGGTTAGCACCTGAAGCGAATCTAGGCCTTGAACTGGTTTTCTTCTACTTCTGCCGACACCATCTTTGCGCCAACTTGACCCAGTAGCTAAAAATATATTATTGATTCCAAGTTCATTTATATGTGAAAGGGTTAATTCGCTTTCTTTGTAAATTTCAATATTGTTTTTTTGCTGTATCTCATAAATTCTATTATCAGAGACTCGTTTCCAAGCAGAAAGCCCTTTAAGCCCAGACTCAAAAAGCACTCTGCCTCCTAATTTATTATCTGCCTCTGCCAACGTAACATGATAACCACGTCTTGCTAGCTGCATAGTGCACTCTAACCCGGAAGGTCCAGATCCAATAACAAGTGCTTTTTGATCTGTCTTTTTAGGTTTAATTGATTCTGGGTCCCAGCCCCTTCTCCACTCTTCTCCCATAGTTGGGTTTTGTGTACAACGAATTGGAACTGCAAAATTATCGCTCGAGACGCAAATATTACAACCAATACATTCTTTTATTTGATCAGTCTTTCCAGCTTTTATTTTGTTAGGAAGATAAGGATCTGCTATTGAAGGTCTCGCTGCACCAATAAGATCTAAAGCTCCTCGCTCAATTAGGCTAACCATTAGGTCTGGAGATGTAAGCCGACCAACCCCAACTACTGGCTTTGTTGTTATGCTTTTCACAAATTCAACATATGGAATTTGATAGCCCTCATTTGGCTCAAAACGAGAAGTTTGTGAGTCATTAGCCCAGTCGGAAACATTTACATCCCAAAGGTCAGGAATTTCAGCCAGCATTTCAACTACCGCTCTTCCTTCCTCAAAGAATTGCATTCCGTCTGAACCCTTAAGCTCGTCAACAGCAAACCTAAAAGCTACTGCACAGGTGTCACCAACAGCATCTTTAGTTTCCTCTAGCAACTCCCGTGTTAAACGAACTCGGTTTTCAATACTTCCGCCATACTCATCAGTACGATCGTTAATTTCTGGAAGCAGAAATTCCTGGGTAAGCGTCATGCCATGGCCCGCATAAACATAAATAATATCAAAACCAGCGGCTTTTGCGTTTAAAGCGGCGTTACGATGCCAGCGCCTAAACTCAGCAATGTCTTTCTTATTCATGCGCCTAGTTTGTTTGGGATAAACAAGATCTATAGATTGGCTTACAGGCGAAATAACAGGGAGCCTTGAATATAAGTTAGCAGCATGGTTTCCATTGTGGGCTAATTCTATTGCTGCAAGAGCCCCATGCTCATGAACAGCTTCTGTCATAAGACTTAGAGCTGGAATATCTCTTTTGTCCCATATTCTTTGTTCAACATATGGCGATAAATCGGAGGTGGGGTGTATTTCTGACTCCTCTGTACTAACGACCCCCCACCCACCTTTTGCTTTTAAGGCCCTCATAGCAGCGTGCGCTTGTGGCCTTTGATGCCCCATACCACAACAATGTGGAACTTGATAAAAGCGATTTTTTGTAACAACAGGGCCAATCTTGACAGGCTCAAAAAGTCTACTATAGGGGGTTTTTTTCATTAATCAGTTTTCCAGCTTGAAGGTCAAATTTTTTATGTTTTATTAGTTAAATTATATAGATGTGGAGTTAATAAAGAACAACAAATCCAA